>NZ_CAKMVP010000002.1:0-29319 GCF_928721825.1 Ruminococcus bromii | reverse complement strand
CTACTTATGATGTAATATAGTCAAAGGTTAATTTCAATCCACACCTTCCTCGCGGAAGGTGACACGGTAAAAATGATGTTAAAGGAGTTGCAGCAATATTTCAATCCACACCTTCCTCGCGGAAGGTGACAAAGTACAAAGATGTCCTTGAAGATGTTTACAAAGATTTCAATCCACACCTTCCTTGCGGAAGGTGACATGATAGCAAGCATACCCGACATAGCCTCTTTGCCATTTCAATCCACACCTTCCTCACGGAAGGTGACTATAACCGCTACGAACAATTTTGCCTTTGTTATAATTTCAATCCACACCTTCCTCGCGGAAGGTGACACTGCTTTGCCAAAACTTTGTTGTAAGTCTCAGCATTTCAATCCACACCTTCCTCGCGGAAGGTGACTAAAAGCGTTAAGGCTTAAACATAAATTAACGCAGATTTCAATCCACACCTTCCTCGCGGAAGGTGACGGGTTTAAAGATAGGCTTGATATTAGTCGTTTAGATTTCAATCCACACCTTCCTCGCGGAAGGTGACTTACTAATGACAAAAGATAGTCAAAATCTTCAAGATTTCAATCCACACCTTCCTCGCAGAAGGTGACACACTCACATATCAAATCGCTTGCAAGGTATGCCGATTTCAATCCACACCTTCCTCACGGAAGGTGACGGATTCTATCCTTGTATCTGAGAACCTCAGACAATTTCAATCCACACCTTCCTCGCGGAAGGTGACTAAGATTGCCGGTTTTAAAAGGTACATATGGAGTAATTTCAATCCACACCTTCCTCGCGGAAGGTGACTCTCCGTAGCTGTAGTTTGTGCCATGTTTACTTACATTTCAATCCACACCTTCCTCGCGGAAGGTGACTTTTTCGCAAGCCTGTTTGCGCATCTGCAATCGGATTTCAATCCACACCTTCCTCGCGGAAGGTGACTATGGAAATGGGTTTTTTCTATTAATTACAAATATTTCAATCCACACCTTCCTCGCGGAAGGTGACCTGTTGAAGAAAAGTTGTATGGTATGAGTGAGCAATTTCAATCCACACCTTCCTCGCGGAAGGTGACTTTTCAATGCATAGAGTTTTATGCGATAACGGCTTATTTCAATCCACACCTTCCTCGCGGAAGGTGACGTCTTATTTTTATTCTAATATTTGGGCTCATACAAATTTCAATCCACACCTTCCTCGCGGAAGGTGACAATGCTTGAGATATAGGTGTTCATTCTCTTATGATAGCATTTCAATCCACACCTTCCTCGCGGAAGGTGACCAGTCAATTACAACGAACAGCTTTATGGTATGACAATTTCAATCCACACCTTCCTCGCGGAAGGTGACATTTTTGCATTGTTGTTTGTCAACGCATACGGCGGATTTCAATCCACACCTTCCTCGCGGAAGGTGACGACAACGCAAAATTTGCGTTGAAAAGAGTAATTAAAATTTCAATCCACACCTTCCTCGCGGAAGGTGACTTCAAAATCCGTTATTTTATTTAAATAAGATATAATTTCAATCCACACCTTCCTCGCGGAAGGTGACAGCAAAAATTGACAGTTTATTTGCTTAGCACACACAGTATTTACATATATATGCACAAACCGGTTGGATTACTTTACAACCGCCGGCAAAAAAGTTGCTGTCAATTTAAATAATTAACAATTTATTCGGTGCGAATGGTACAGTGTTTTTATGTGCACATACCATTCGCACTAAAAAAGCAACACTCCTTCAACATCAAAATCGTCACTCACTCCGTAGTGTTCGACTTTGGCTTTATAATTATTTCCGAGATAATAAAACCTGATGCTATCCTCTTTTTCGTCAATCAGATTAATCAGCTTTTCTTTGACTTCTCTACATTTTGCCGCGTCCATTACGCACTCAAAAACGGAATTTTGCACTCTTTTGCCATAATTAACGCACTCCTTAGCAACTTTGCGCAGCCTTTTTCTGCCCTGCGGAGTTTCTGTACTGACATCGTATGTAATCAAAACAAGCATTTCCTAATACCTACTTCCACAAGAACGGCGGATAGCCGTCAATATCGCCACGCAGATATCGTGCCAACAAAAGAGCCTGAACATACGGCACCATTCCCCATTGAACTTTTTCTTCAAGATATGGGTGCTTTATCTCGGTAAGTTTTTTATTTTGCCACGACTGCAAAAACTTTTTCTTTCCGTCGTCTGTAAACATCACGGCACCGTTTTCCTTCGTGATAAAGTCAGCCTTGTTGACCGATTTCCTGTTAATCATCGTAAGGACAAATCGGTCAGCAAATACGGAACGCAATTCTTCAATCATATCAAGTGCAAGCGATGCTCTTCCGGGACGGTCCTTATGCAGATAGCCTACAAAAGGATCAAGTCCCACACAATAGAGTGCAGATGTCACCATACTCGTCAGCATTGTGTATGAAAACGAAAGCATTGCATTTACAGCGTCTGTCGGCGGTCTTCTGTTTCTTTCACGAAAGAAAAAATCATCTTTTTGCCGGAGTATCAAATCATCAAATACAGAAAAATATCTTGTTGCCGCCTCTCCCTCAACACCTCGGAGCGATGCGGTGTCAACGCAATCTGAAATACTTTCCATAGAATTTTTTATTTGCAATGAAACATTTTTCAGCTTTTCAACATCAAGTGAATTTGAATAATCTCTTGTCGCGCGTTCAATTACCCACCTTGAGTTGAACAGCTTGCCAAAAATAATATTCTTTGCAATTTTAGTACATTCCTCTTCACTTTCGGAAAGTCGATACTGAGTTTTTCTCAGCACAACATTTCCGCAATATGGACCGACAACTCCCGCAAGGAATTTTCCGTGTCTGCTCATAAACGAAACACTTATATTGTCCGCGGCACATTTTCCGAGAAGAGCGGGACTTATTCCGCTGTAGCCAAAGGTAACGATAGCCTCAAGATTATGCAACGGAACTCTTCCGCATTCTTCTCGGTCAGCCAATATAACAATATTTTCTCCGTCCAAAGATAGATACTTGTCGGTTGAAGTCACATAAAGTGTGTTCAATAATTTTTTCATAGTTATTCCTCTGCCATATCGGACAAATATTTTTTGACTGATTTCACTTTTGTAAGCCTTGGCAAACACAAATTTTTTAGTGAACAGGCAGAACAGTTTTTGTTCTGTTTGACTTTCGGAGTGTATCTGCGACTGTAGAGCATATGCATTTCCAGAATTATATCTTTCAATTCATCACGAATTTCATCGGTAAATTCAATTTTCTGGCGATGCCTTGTTTTGCCGTAAAAAATATTCAGTTCATTTATTTTTGTGCAAAACATATCTTCAAGGCACATTGCCTGTGCAGCAACCTGAAGAATGTCGGCATGGCTTTCTTTAGGCTCGCCGTGTTTGTATTCAACAGGCACTACGGAATATTTGCCCTCTTTGCCGAACAATATTGCACCGTCATCTGACGGAACAAATTCAACAATGTCACAAACTCCGTATATGCCGAGTTCATAAGATGAAACCTGCATTCCCCGTGAAGTGATAATACCGTTTCTCGTTTCGGTAAAAGTATCGTCATGGGCTTTTTCGTGCATAATCTCACCGCTGACAGTGAGCAGATTTTCTGCCCACTGCTGTTCAATATGTATTAAAGCCCATTGTCTGCGACAAAATACAAAGTGTTGTATTCCAGATATGCTCAAAATATTATCATCATCGTACATCATTTTATGATACATTCAACACCTGACGGAAGCGTGTCGGTATCTACCGAGAAATCATAGTCGGCAAATTTTCTCGGAACAGTTACATCTTCCTTTTTATTGATATTGATTTTCTCAAATAACTTGTATGACGGTGCATTTCCGAGTTCGCTGTCATGCTTAAAAATAACGAGTTTGCGTACTGCCATTTTGCCTCTTGCGGCTGCATGGTCAAACTCAAACATATTTACAATTGCGTTCCACAAAAGTTCAAGGTCATCTTCTGAAAAGCCTGTGACCTTGCGGGCAAGATTTGCGGAAATATATCCCTCGGCAACATAAAGTCCGTATGGAATGATAAACTTATTGCCCATTGTATTATTTTTGTCTTCGGCATCCTTTTCTGTAGTAATTGCACATCTTGTAATTGTTACCTCCTGCGGAAGAACAGGGTCTACCGAACGGGCAAAACTCAGTTGAACAGGACCTCTCACCTGACCGCAATTGAGTCCGTTTGAAACAAATGTTGTCATAACAGCGCCAAAGGTTCTTACATCAAAGAAGTTTGCACACATAAAATCTCTGATTTTCAAATCAAGTTCTGCGTTGCCTTTTTTAAGTTCTTTAACCTGTGATTTGATTTTGTCATCAGCAACATTTGTATCAACACCGACATATTCGAGTGCGGTTTTATCGCTCTTATTAAGCGGCACACCGCTTTTAATATATATCTTGTAACCCTTTTCGTCTTCCTTAGCGGTTTCAACATAGTTTCTGATTTTCCTTTTAAGGCAAACATCTGTTACAATACCATAACCTGTTTCGGGGTCAATTCTCGGCATATTTCCTGCATCGGGATCGCCGTTTGGATTACCGTTTTCCACATCGAAAATAATTGCAAAATCATACTTATTCTTAATTACTTCAGCCATTGTTTACTTCCTCCTTGCGTGTATACCGTTTTTGTGTCTGATGATAATAACCGAGCTGGAACATACCTTTTTCTTCAAGTTTTAGTCTTACCGGAAATTCCGTTCCGAGCTTTGACATTGTTTCTGTCAATTTTTTCTGATAATAAATTTTACGGCTTGTTTCGCCTATTTTTTTGAGATGAGCCTGTGCAAGTTCAATCAATAATGGAAATATCAAAGCAGGCGTTGAACTTGCAGATGTAAAGTATCTGTCTTTGATTGTTGCTTTGATACCCGGATTTGCCGCATTTTGAATTTCTTCAAGATTCGAGAAAAGTATGCCAAGCAAATATGCTTTGTTTTCGCTGTGTTCATTTAATTCCACTGTTAAATCCTCCTTTGGAATAGTTTTTATGTTTCTCATGAGATACGCTTTAATAATTGCCGCCTTACCCCATGTAATCTCTCTTTCGGCAGATATTCTGCTCTGAACTCCGTAATATAGGGTTGCAGGATAGCTTGTGCCGTTTAAAATTGCGTTGAGCACATCTCCTGCAAGATGAGGTTTGCAGGACTTGTCCTTTGATTTTGGATTGACCGTTTGACTTACTGTTTGCCATAAAGTGAGATGTTCACGCGTTTCAAAACTCGGTCTTACAATTTTCATCTGCTCTTCATGCAACAAAACATTCTGCATAACCTTGCCAAAAGTATTTTTGATAAAAAATCTTACCGACAATCTTGCTGAGTTTGGAGATATACCGAGAATGTAAAAATTGTTATCGGGATACAAGGGAACTTTTTCCCAATTTACTGTTTCACCATGAGCAATATGAGTAATTGCACTTTTCAAATCTGCCTGAGAAACCGTATCATCATTACCATCAAAAGCAGAACAAAGCATACTTTGATAAGCAGGTTCGGCATCTTCCGTCCAACAAACAACAGTTGTATCGCCTACATTGATTCTATGATCGGTATCGGAAATAAGCTTATTTAATGCCGCTGCATAGGCAAATGCGGCATATTCACTCACGGTCGCATTATAACCCTGAGTTTTGCCGTATGACTCAAATGCACTTCCGTTAAATGAAATTAACGACGCACCTGCCGATTGCGAACCTTTAACATTCTTAATCAGCGGATGTAAAACGGCTATCTTATCGTATTTTCCCGTAACAAGACAAATTCCCTTTTCACCGTCCGAATTTGCATAGTTTTCATCCCATGCTCTGCAAATTTCATCAAAATCGAATGGATACTTGCCCAAAGGCATAAGCAACATATTTGCACCCTTGCCGAGAATTTCGTCAACCATAGGCTGAGTACATCCGCAACTTAAAAGTTCATCTTGCACATTTTCAATAGTATGGTCAAAAAACTTTTTTATTGACACAGCGGCATCGCTGTCACAGTTTTCAAGAATTTTGCAGTGTTTTTCCTTACAAGCCTGAAATGCCTTTGCGGCTCTGTCAGGTTTTCCCGATGAATCATAACCAAAAAGATATGTTGAATTTTCATAGAGAAAATTTGACGCTACTCCCGATGACCTTTTAACAGGCATCGGGAGGCTGATAGGTTTTGGAATTTCCTTTTTACCGTCAACTGTTTTTTGCTTTAAAAAAATTATTTTGTCAATATTTCCGTCATTGTCGAGGCAGAGCCCGTAAGAGATTTTTACGGGACTCCAGCCTGACTTTTCAATCTCACCCTTTTGGGCGAGGGTTTCGTACAACTTTACAAGTGATTGTAACAGCATCAGCGATACACCTCACAGTTCGTCAAATCAAGTACACCGTTCTTCAAAACGGCATTAAAGTACATCGGAGTAATTTCACCTTTACCGTAATCCATATCGTACAGCATCAATCCGAGTTCCTTTGTGGTATTTGGATAAGCTGTGTTGACTGTTTCAAATTCCCATTTTCTGAACTTTGCAGGAAACTCCCGACAGCCAAAATACGGCTGATGATAGCATTGCCCTTTTTCAAGTCTGCGTTTCATCATTTCCTGAAACTTTGCAGGACTATCAGTCGGGCTTGCTTTGTCTGTCATATCGAAGTGTGCTTCCAACACATAATGAACATTTTTCAGTACAAGCGCCGCTCTCTGCTGAATATCAGCCTGTGCGTCAATGTACAAATCGTTTTTCCTGCCGTTCATAACTGTTCTGACATTTCTTGCCGATATTTTAGATTTGACTTCATTTCTCCTGATATTTGCGTATTGAATCGGACTTAAAACATATATTTTGTCAACAACCCATCGCATGCCCGGGTGCCATAAAATAGCGTCCAAAATACCCCTTGCCGCCGATGGAGTTATGACATCATATGTCATTCGTTCAACCTTCAATTCAGGACGGTTAAAGGCGGCATAGTCGCCGTAAACTTCAACCATAATTGACATTGAGCATCAGCTCCTTTCTTCATTTTATTGTTGAGAATAATCTCTGTAATTCTAATATATCACCTTTTGCATATTTTTGTCAATAACTTTTTTCGTTATTTTTTTAGTTTTAAAACATTTTAATTGACACAACTTTATTAGGGTGTTAGAATTGTCTTGTCTGCGATAGCAGTGGATTGAAATGTTATATTTTTAGTTTTCACAAAATGGGAGCAAGAGCATCATTCTTGCTCCCGTTTTGTTTTTATATGCATATTCCCATACCAAGTCCGCTGTCGGGGAAAATAATACCTGTTTTTTCGCTGTAATATTTGCTGTCTGCCAAAATGAAAAATTCATCGTCAACAATTTCGATTGCCGAAGCCCCATCAAGTTTTTCAAATTCCCACAAATAAAGATTAACGGCATATTGTTCAAGCTCACGGAACAGATTCTTTGTATATTTTTTGTTGCGTAGTTCTGAAATTAAACTCTTATTATACTCAGTTGGTATATACACCGTCTTTGCATTGTTATCTATCATTTTAAAATCATTTGCCACAGTTTTAAATTGAAAGTGCTGATACTTTTTAACTATATTTTTATAGTTAAAGTCATCATCATTTCCGCTTTTCAGATAGTAATACAACTCATCAAAATATTCTTTAATAGCAGTTGCTGTGTAAATTTCCGAACCGTACTTTTCAATAATCTTACGGGCAACTGAGGCATTTTTCTGCTGACAGGATATTATTTCTCCTGTGTCAAAAATATGAACAAGGCTGTCGCTCCTGTTATTTTTGCCCTCTCGGTTGCATCTTCCGCCTGCCTGTAAAATCGAGTCAATTCCCGAAATGGCTCTGTAAACTGTCTTAAAATCCAAATCTACACCCGCTTCAATCAGACTTGTCGAAATAACTTTGCAAGGCAAATTGTTGTTCAAACGGTTTCTTATCTTTTCAATTGAACGCTTTCTGTGTGCAGGATATTCGTGGGTCGAAAGGCATATATTTTCTTCACTTTCACCAAGCATTGAAAACAGCTTTTTAGCGTGTTCCTTTTTATTAACCACACAAAGCACCTGTTCTTCATTTTGCAGTCTGAACACAAGCTCGTCATCGTCAAGATTCCCGTCATAAACAAATTCCGTTCTGCGAAACTTTTCGGCATATTTTTCGGGATTTTCACGGCATATTTCAGGAATTTTGTAATTGCTCAACCCCTTACATTCACCGAAAAATTTATCAAGACTCGGCTGTGTTGCTGTACAAAGAACAGCCGTAGAATTGCAAATTTCAGTCAGTTCGTTAATAACTTTTACACACGGCACAAGATACTGTATCGGCAACATCTGCGCCTCGTCAAAAATAATTACGCTGTCGGAAATATTATGCAATTTTCTGCTTTTTGAGGGCTTGTTGCTGAATAAGGATTCAAAAAACTGAACCGCAGTCGTCACTATAACCGGAGCGTCCCAGTTTTCGCAGGCAAGTTGTTGTCTTTGAACCGTTTCTGACGAAGTTTTTTTAGGATCAAAAGTAACATTGGAATGGTGTTCAACAACATTTTCTGCGCCGAGTGCGTCCTTAAAAACGGCGGCATTTTGCTCAATAATGCTCGTGTAAGGAATTACATAAATCACACGCTTTCGCTTGTGCTTGTCCTGAACCGCATAATTCAGTGCAAAAGCAAGCGAAGATATCGTCTTTCCGCCGCCTGTAGGGACTGTAAGTGACAAAAGATTTTCGTCGCTGTCTTTGGCGGCTATACATTGCTTTTGAATTTCAGAACGAAGTATATTCAGTTCTTTTGTAGGTGTTCCCCATTTGGCAGTATAAGCGTTAAGTCTTTCAAGCAAAACAGGGATATCATCATATCCTCCACGGCTAACCGTATCGTCAAGCATAAAACGCTCAGTGCATATAAAATCCGAGTCAACAAGGCAGGAAAACAGCATATGTATCAAAAACGCATTTTTAAATTCATCGGTTTTTAAGACTTCGGGAACAATTTGCTTTTCAAAATCAGGCTGTTCGGTTTCCCACGCAGAATAATTTTCAATGCTTTTGTCATTTACTTTTCCGAGAAATGTACCGGAGTCAGGCATATCACAACTGCTTCCAAAATCAGGCAATCCTCCGTGATGACCCGAAATGCAAAACGCTGTCATAACCAATTTATGTTTACATGCGGTTATTGCACCTGCCGTTGAATGATTTACGGTAATATTTTCGCCGTTGATACGCCTTTGAAATTTTTCGCTGTATTTGCCTATATCGTGAAGTTTACCCATTTCATAAGCAATTTTTTCATAACCAAAACTTTTTGCAAATTCAGCCGCCATTTCGGCAGTTTGATTCAGATGATCAATCAACAATTCTTCTTTTCCGTCCGTATCATTTCGTTTATGTGCCAAATATCGCAAAAGCATCACTCCCAAAGATAATTATAACACTATTATATCACTTATTTGGTTATTTTCAATAGTATTTACGGTTATTTTTGAATACTATTAGTATGTATTTAGGTTTTATAATAAATTTTTTAGTGCTTACAAATCAAACTTATGTGTGTTTAATTATTGTTGTAATGCATTTTTAACCTTCTTCCGTTACCTTTCCGTTTTTTGGGGGTATCCCAAATATTGAAATTGAGCCGCATTAACAAAGGGCGGATATCGCAAAATACGGTATCCGCCCTTTTCTATATTAAAACATCCTCAGCAATAAGCCGAATGGGGTCTTAGTCAGCGTGCTTTATCAGCAGCCGCAACCACAGCTGTTGTTGTCACAACCGCAGCCGCCGTTATTTCCGCCGCAGCAGCAGAGAACGATGATAAGAAGAATAATCCATGAGCAGCAGCCGTTGCCGTTACCAAAGTTACACATACGCTTACCTCCTTTCGTTTACACTACATATTATTGCAAAAGGAGAAATGTGTGACATCAAAAAATGACGGCTGCGAAAATCTTCGTAACCGTCATCAACTGTAATGATTTAATTAAACATTGAACCTGAAAAGAACGACATCGCCGTCTTTCATAACATAGTCCTTGCCCTCACTGCGGACAAGACCTTTTTCTTTTGCGGCTGTCATACTTCCGCAGGCGATAAGGTCGTCATATGCGATAACCTCGGCTCTGATAAATCCACGCTCAAAATCCGAGTGAATTTTGCCCGCTGCCTGAGGTGCTTTTGTTCCTTTTTTGATTGTCCATGCACGAACCTCCTGTTTGCCTGCCGTAAGGTAGGAGATAAGTCCGAGAAGTGCATAACATTCCTTGATAAGTCTGTCAAGACCGCTTTCTTCAAGTCCCATATCGGCAAGGAACATTTCCTTTTCTTCCTTGTCCATCTCAACGATTTCTTCCTCAATCTGAGCGCAGATTGGAAGAACGCCGGCGTGCTCCTCGGCGGCAATCTTCTGAACAGCCTTGTAGCCCTCGTTTGAGTCGATGCCGTTTGAGAAATCCTCGTCACTCATATTTGCGGCATAGATAACAGGCTTGTTTGTGAGAAGCGCAACCTCTGAAAGAATTGCTTTTTCGTCATCGTCACATTCAACACTTCTCGCGGGTTTGCCCTCGTTGAGTGCGTCAAGAACTCTTTCAAAAAGGTCGATGTCTTTCTGATACTTTTTATCGCCCTTGAGCATTTTCTTTGTCTTGTCAATTCTGCGTTCGAGCATTTCAACATCGGAGAGAATAAGCTCAAGATTGATTGTTTCAATGTCACGGGCAGGGTTGATGTTGCCTTCAACATGGATAATGTCGTCGTTTTCAAAGCAACGAACAACATGAACGATAGCGTCACATTCACGGATGTTTGAAAGGAACTTGTTGCCGAGTCCCTCGCCCTTTGACGCACCCTTTACAAGACCTGCGATATCTACAAATTCAATTGACGCAGGAGTATATTTGTCAGGATCATACATTTCCGCAAGTTTATCAAGTCTTTTGTCCGGAACTGCAACAACACCGATATTCGGTTCAATTGTGCAGAAAGGATAGTTTGCACTCTGAGCACCTGCGTCTGTAATTGCGTTAAAAAGAGTACTTTTGCCGACATTTGGAAGTCCGACGATTCCGAGTTTCATTTATTTTCACCTCAAATAATATTCGGGCAATGCTTGCCTATTTTCACTGAATATTGTATTATTATATCGTATGGATACTTACTCTGTCAATTCACAGACGAGTAATGCACACTTTGTTAAGTATATCACATAAAATTGCTTTAAACAATAAGAAAGGAAATTTTTATGAGCGAAATAAATACATATTCTGTAACAATTAAGGTTGAAGAAGAAAATCTTGCCGTTTCAATGGGCAGCGGCAGTCTTTGTGTGCTTGCAACTCCTTGCGTTGTGGCTCTTATGGAAAATGCCGCCGCAGCTCTTGCAGACAAGGTTCTTGACAACGAAGAACTTACAACTGTCGGCACGATGATTTCAATTGAGCACACAAGCCCCACTCCTCTCGGTGCTGAGGTTACGGCAACAGCCGTTCTCAAAAGCGTTGACGGCAGAATGTTTAATTTTGAAGTTTTTGCCGAAGATAAAAAGGGTGAAATTGCAAGAGGCACTCACACAAGAGTAAGCGTAAAATCAGAAAAATTTCAGATGAAGGCGGACAGCAAGTTTGATGAATAAGTACAAATATTATCTGTTTGACCTTGACGGCACAATCAGCGAGAGCGCATTGGGCATAAGAGAGTCACTTGAAAACGCAATTAAAAGTATGGGCAAGCCGTTGCCGAATCTTGACGATTACACATTGTATATCGGACCGCCGCTGCTCGATACATTCCGCAATATCTGCCGTTTCAATGAGGAAGAATCGGCAAGAGGCGTTGAAATTTATCGTGAATACTACAACACCAAGGGCAAGCTTGTGAACAAGCTTTATGACGGCATTGACAGGGTTCTTGCAGAGCTTAAAAACAGCGGTGCAAAGCTTGCCGTGTGTTCGTCAAAGTATGAAAAGTTTGCCGAAGAAATTACAGAACTTCTCGGTGTGCATGATATGTTTGACGCGATCTGCGGTTCAACACTTGACGGCAGCAGAAAAGATAAAAAAGACCTCATTCCGTATGCAGTTGAAAGATTAGGCGGCAGTCTTGAAAATGACAGAAAAGATACCGTTATGATTGGCGACACTTGGTTTGACACAAAGGGTGCAAGACTTTGCGGTGTTGATTTTGTCGGTGTTGAATACGGCTACGGCGACCTTGAAAGTATGAAAAAAGAGGGCGGCAGGGTGTTTGTAAAAACAACGGCTGAACTCTTGGATGTTCTTACAAAGTAAATAATTTGAAATCGGACAAACGGAATTATCCGAAGATTTTTCGCATACATTTTATCAGAGAATAAAATGTGCGGAGGATTTATAATGTTCGTTTTTAATTTAAAAATTAAGGCTAAAAAAACAGTAATTTTGGCGGCGGTGCTGTCCGTAACAGCGGCAATAATATGTACAGCCGTCACGGTTGCAATAAATTCACGGTTGCCCGATACAGCCGTGAGTGATAAAACAGGGGAGTATTCTCTTGTGCTTAATGACGGTGAGGAGAAAAAATTCCTTGAACAGTTCGGAATTGAAACCGCCGATGCAAAGCCTGAGAAACGCTCGGTTGTAATTCCGTCGGATTTTAATGAATATTACGAGGAATACAACGAACTTCAGAAGAAATTCGGACTTGACCTCGGAAAATTCAAGGGCAAAGAGGTTACGGAGATTACCGTTCCCCTGGAAAAGCCAAAGGATAACAATGCCGTTTTGCTTGTTTACAAAAACAGGGTAATCGGCGGACACATTACAAACGGAGAATACGGCAGTAAAAATCTGCCGCTTGTTGAATAAGATGGAAAGACTTGATAAGCTTATTTCGTCACAAAGAGCCGACGGCAGAAAAGAGGTTCAAAAGCTGATTAAAAGCGGTGCGGTTCTTGTGAACGGAAAAATCTGCAAAAAGCCTGATACAAAGGTTGACCCCGACAAGGATGAAATTGTTGTGGACGGACAGGCTTTGAATTACAGCAAATACACATATATAATGATGAACAAACCTGCGGGAGTTGTTTCGGCAACCGAGGACAGGCAGTTTAAAACTGTTATTGACATTATCCCCGAGGATATGAAACGAAAGGGACTTTTCCCCGTCGGCAGACTTGACCGTGATACGGAGGGACTGCTTCTTATTACAGATGACGGTGACTTTGCGCACAGCATAACCTCGCCTAAAAAGCATGTGGACAAGAAATATATTGCAAAGCTTGACGGAGAAATCACAGAAGATACCGTAAAGGCTTTTTCTGACGGAATTGAGTTCTCTGACGGTACGAAGTGCCGCAGTGCCGTGCTTGAATGTGACGAAAATGATAAAAAAACAGGAATTGTCACAATTTGTGAGGGTAAATATCATCAGGTTAAAAAAATGTTTTTGTGTTGTGGATTAAAAGTTGTGCATCTTCAACGAATTTCAATAGGCGGTTTGTATCTTGATAGCAATTTGCACATAGGTGAGTGTAAATTGTTGACGGATTTGGATAAAAAGTCGGTCTTTATCGGCAATATACACTAAAAAATGCATCTGAATTTTATCCTGTGTCAGTTTTAAATAAAATAATGCATATATCTTTGGTCAATTTCGGTATGGTCAAATTGTGCGAAAAGTGGTATATTATTGTAGTAATAAAGCTAAGGACTTTATAGTTATCGACTAATTGGAGGTTTATACACAATGGCAAATGTTTCATTAAGACATGTTTACAAGATTTATGACGGCGGTGTAACTGCTGTTACAGACTTCAACCTTGAGATTGCCGACAAAGAATTTATCATTCTCGTTGGTCCTTCAGGCTGCGGTAAATCAACAACTCTCAGAATGATTGCAGGACTTGAGGATATTTCAAAGGGTGAGCTTTATATCGGCGATACACTCGCAAACGATGTTGCACCTAAGGACAGAGATATTGCGATGGTATTCCAGAACTATGCTCTTTATCCTCATATGACAGTATATGATAATATGGCATTCGGTCTTAAACTCCGTAAGTTCCCTAAGGAAGATATTAAGAGAAGAGTTGAAGAGGCTGCAAGAATCCTCGGTATCGAGCAGTATCTTGACAGAAAGCCAAAGGCTCTTTCAGGCGGTCAGAGACAGCGTGTTGCTCTCGGCCGTGCTATCGTTCGTAACCCGAAGGTATTCCTTCTTGACGAACCGCTTTCAAACCTTGACGCTAAGCTCCGTGCTCAGATGAGAACAGAGATTTCAAAAATTTATCAGCGTCTCGGCACAACATTTATCTATGTAACCCATGACCAGACAGAGGCTATGACAATGGGTACAAGAATTGTTGTTATGAAAGACGGTTTCATTCAGCAGGTTGATACTCCTCAGCATCTTTATGATATGCCTTGCAATATGTTTGTTGCCGGATTTATCGGTTCACCTCAGATGAACTTCATCAACGCTGTTCTCTCTAAGAACGGCGGCAAGTACACTCTTGATTTTGACAAGTATCACGTTCCTGTTCCCGAGTCAAAGGTCAATGCTGACCTCGACAACTATGTTGGCAAGGAAGTTGTTTTCGGTATCCGTCCTGAGCATGTTCACGATGAGCCTGAAGAAATTGCTAAGGCTGAGTGCCTTCTCAAAGCCAATGTTGATGTTACCGAGCTTATGGGCGCTGAGATTTATCTCTATGTAAACATCAACGGTACACCTATTACAGCTCGTGTTGAACCGACTTCAACAGCTAAGCCGGGCGACGACATTGAGATTGCTTTCGACCTCAGCAAACTCCATATCTTTGATAAGGACACTGAGAAGACAATCACAAACTGATTATAATTTAATTTGTATTTCACGGCGGAGCGTTATGCTCCGCCGTTTCGGCTTTTTAGGCAATTCTATTTTAACGGATTTTGGCAAAATATGCTCTGCTTTTTTACTTTTTATTTACAGGCTCTTTTTCTGCTCCAACTTTTATTATAGAGCCTTATTGTATAGCCTTTTTAAATTCGTTTTACTGTGACGAATGAACAATTTTTCGTATTTTGTCACAAAATCAACACAATGTTGTGATATATTAAAAAAGTAATAAAGTTATGTAACAATTGTTTAATTTTGCTTTCAAAACTGTAACTTGTTGCTGATTATGCAAATTCTCTAAAAAAATTCAAGAAAAATTGTAAATAGAGGTTGATTTTTTTCTCGTTTTTGTGTAATATGTATATGAGACAGATTGTATTTTATTGAACTCTTTTACAATCACAATATATAACTGCGGAGAAAACGAGGTAAAAATTTATGTCAAACAGATTATTTCAAGGTATTGTACACCAGATGAAAGACGCAATCGACAGAACGATTGGCGTAATTGACGAGACTTCGGTTGTTATTGCCTGCTCCGAGCTTGGAAAAATCGGCGAGGTAAACGAGAGCGTTAATTCCGAAACACTCAGCTCGACAGCACCGTTTGTTGTGAACGGCTATACATACAGATCTTTCGGCAGCAATGCAAAGTATGATTATGCAGTGTTTGTTCAGGGTACCGATGAGTATGCTCAGAAGTATGCTCAGCTTTTGTCGGTTTCCTTTGCAAGCATCAAGCAGTATTATGACGAAAAGTATGATCGTTCAAACTTTATTAAGAATGTTATTCTTGATAACATTCTTCCGGGTGACATTTACCTTAAAGCAAGAGAGCTTCACTTTAACAGCGAGGTTTCCCGTGTTTGCCTGCTTATTAAAATTGTTTCTAAAACAGATGTTTCCGCTTATGATATAATTCAGAACCTTTTTCCGGACAAGTCAAAGGACTTTGTTATCAACATTAACGAGGTTGAAATTGCACTTGTTAAGGAAATCAAGCCTGACACAGAGAGCCGTGACCTTGAAAAGTTGGCAAGCTCGATTTCAGACACACTTTCGAGCGAGTTCTACACGCATTGCGTTGTCGGTATCGGTACAACGGTTACAGGCATCAAGGATCTTGCAAGAAGCTTTAAGGAGGCTCAGTCGGCGCTTGAGGTTGCAAAGGTATTTGACACTGACCGTACAATCGTAAGCTATGATAACCTCGGCATTGCCCGTCTTATCTATCAGCTTCCCACAACCTTATGCGAGATGTTCCTCAAGGAAGTTTTCAAGAGAGGTTCAATTGAAAGCCTTGATCAGGAAACTCTCTTTACAATTCAGAGATTTTTTGAAAACAACCTCAATGTTTCCGAAACATCAAGAAAGCTCTTCGTACACAGAAATACTCTTGTGTACAGACTTGAAAAAATTAAAAAGCTCACAGGTCTTGACCTTCGTGAGTTTGAGGATGCAATTGTGTTCAAGGTAGCTCTTATGGTTAAGAAATACCTCAACGCAAGTCCTACAAAATACTGATTTAGTTAAAGTGTGCCCGAGCATAGTGCGTTCGCTGTGCTCTGGGCGTTTTGACTTTTTATGAGTATTTGTACAATAACTACAAAACAAAGGTGACTTTATGATTGATTTTATAAATGTGTCTAAAACATACCCTAACGGCACTCATGCTCTCTACGGTATTACGCTGAGTATTGATAAGGGCGAGTTTGTATTTATTGTCGGTGCATCGGGCGCAGGCAAGAGTACATTTCTTAAACTCATTATGCATGAGGAGACTCCGACATCGGGCAAAATCGTTATCAACGACACTGATGTTACAAAGCTGAGAAGGAGCAAGGTTCCTTATATGCGCCGTCATATGGGCATTGTTTTTCAGGATTTCAGACTTATTGACAAGATGAATGTTTTCGACAATGTTGCGTTTGCGATGCGTGCTGTCGGAAAACCTTCGGCAGTAATTAAAAAGCGTGTTCCGTATGTGCTTGAGCTTGTCGGTCTTAAAGATAAGATGAAAAACAGACCGAGTGAACTCTCGGGCGGTGAGCAACAGCGTGTAAGCCTTGCAAGAGCACTTGTGAATAATCCCGAAATTATTATTGCCGATGAGCCGACAGGTAATGTTGACCCCGAGATGTCACACGAAATCATTGAGCTTCTCAATGAAATTAACGCAACAGGCACAACCGTTATTGTTGTAACGCATGAACATGACCTTGTTCGTGAGTTTGACAGACGAGTTGTTGTTCTTGACCACGGAAAAATTAAGAGCGACACCAAGGATTTGTTTGTTAAAGATGACTATACTGACGATTACGGTGATGACAGCGGTGAAGAAGAAAATACACCGGATTATCCCGATAATGCAGTGGTTGTTCCGGAATAATGCGTTTGCGCAAATAGGATTTTGAAAGGATTTTTGATATGACCGGATTTGGTTATTTGGCAAAAGAAGGTTTCAAAAATGTGTGGAACAACCGTATTATGAGTATCGCTTCCGTCTGCGTACTTATAAGCTGTCTTGTTCTCACAGGTGCGGCGGCACTTTTTTCATTGAATGTTGACAAGGTTGTTGAATCTGTCGGCAAGTCAAATGAAACCTCTGTATACATTAAAGACGGATATTCACAGCTTGAGGCTGTTTATGTAGGAAAAGCAATTGAAAAGCTTGACAATGTTGAGTCTGCAACCTTCCTTTCAAAGGAAGATGCGATAAAGCAGTATAAATCAACCCTTGGCGACGACCTTTTTGCCGAGATGAAAGGCAGAAACAAACTTCCTGATTCATTTATTGTAGTGATGAAGGATTTGTCAAAGTACGATGAAACTATTGCACAAATCAAGAAAATTGACGGTGTTGACAGTTTCAGCAGTCACCGTGAACTTGCCAAAAAGCTTACGGACATCAGCAATCTTGTCAATATGATTTGTATTGCGGTTGTTTGTGCGCTGACAATCATTTCAATCTTCATCATTGCCAACACAATTCGTGCGACAATGTACTCACGAAGATTTGAAATCAGCATTATGAAATCGGTTGGCGCAACGAATTCGTTTGTCCGCTGGCCTTTCCTTATTGAAGGTATGATAATCGGACTTATTTCCGCAATTCTTTCAACAGGTGCAATTGCAATTCTCTATGAAACTGCACAGGCTCTTGTTTATCAGATTGTTCCGATTGATTTCATTCCGATTAACAATGTCATCTGGATTACAGGCGGCTTGTTTGCAGTTGCGGGTGTTGTTATCGGCTTCTTCGGCAGCTTTATCTCAATAAGAAAATACCTTAAAATGGAAGGTAACGAAATACTCGGTTGGTAATCCCGACAGAAATCTTAAAGGAGGAGATTACAATGAACAAATTAAAAAGAATTTTATGTGCAATGCTCTGCGTATGTATGATTTCAATTCCTATGGCAATTCCGACTGTTGTTTCTGCTGAGGACAGCATCTCAGACCTTGAACAACAGCTTCAGCAGCTTGAACAGGAAAATCAGAAGTATCAGAAGATTCTTGATGATACAAAGTCTGACATCGCAGAAAAGGAAGAATACAAGAGCGCCCTTGTAAGCAAGGTTCAGGTTCTTGATGAAAAAATTGCAGTAACCCGTGAGAAAATTTCAAGCCTTAACGATGATATTAAGGAAAAGCAGGACGCTTATGACAAGGGACTTTCGGAAGTTGAGGATCAGTTTGACGCACTTGCAAACAGACTCAGAATTCTCTATATGTCGGGCAACGCAACAGACCTTGAAATCATTTTCGGTGCAAAGGATTTTTCTGACCTTATTGATAAGATGGAGCTTGTAAAGAGCCTTGCAAACAGCGACAAGGAGCTTATCAGCGAAATCCAGACAAAGCTGGACGAGCTCAGCACCCAGAAGGAATCCCTTGAGGCCGACAAGAAAGACCTTGAAACTCAGCAGTCGTCATTGAAGTCGGATCAGGACGAGTTTAATAAACTCATTTCAGATAATGACGAGATTCTTAAAAATCTGTACGCATCAAATTCCAAGGCGCAAAATTCTCTTGAAAGTGCGGCTTTGAAGAGTGATGAGATTGAATCCAAAATCAGCGAGTACTATGCCGCTCAGAAGGCGGCTGCGGAACAGGCTGCTCAGGCTTCACAGAGTTCAAGCTCAAGCAGTTCATCAAGCAGCTCTTCAAGCAGTTCATCAAGCGGCTCAAGCGGTTCGGGTTCATCAAGCTCAGGTTCATCATCTGTAATTGTTCCGTCGGGTTCGGGCTTTGCATGGCCTACACCGGGCTTTGTAAGCCTTTCATCAGAATGGTTTGAGGACAGAGAAGTTTATAACCACGGCGGAATTGATATTGCCGGCGCAGGCATTATGGGAACTCCTGTTGTTGCGGCTGCCGACGGTACTGTTATCGCAACCAACAGCAGTTGTACACACAACTGGGGCAAGAGCTACAGCTGCGGCTGTGGCGGCGGTTATGGTAACTATGTAATGATCAGCCACGCGGGCGGTAAGATGACAGTTTACGGTCACCTTACAAGTCTTACAGTAAGTACAGGTCAGTCTGTTTCAAGAGGACAGATTATCGGCTATGTCGGTTCAACAGGTAACTCAACAGGACCTCACCTCCACTACGAATGCCGTCTTAACGGTGTAAGATACAACCCGATGTCTGAGTATCCGTACATGTGATAATTTCTTTGATACATACACAATTTGATAATTAATTTAAAAGCCTTCGCATATACTTAAATAAGTAAATATGCGGAGGTTTTTGTTTTGATTACTTCATTGAATGTTGTGTTTCCCGAAAAGTGCGGGAAAATAAGGGGATTTTTTAACAGGCTGAGAGGGGACAAGGTGTGCGTTGAAATCAAAAGGGCAAGGGGCGTAAGCGTAAAACAGCTTACATACATCTGTCGCAGACAAAAGGTCAATCTCAATAAAATTGACAGGGCAATCGGCAATCAGCGCACAAGACTTTTGTGTTGCGAAGAAATGACTTTCCCAAATGACAGCGGTTACAAGCGTTTTTACTCGCCGTTTTTTTCGGCAAGACTTTGTACAAATATGGCGCTTTATGCCCTCAGCAAATTTGATACTCCCGAAAGGCTGACGGTCGGAATTTATGACCCCGACGCTCAATGCACCGACCTTGTTTCATTTGTGTTGAAATATACGGGCAATGCCTGTATTATCACAGACAACGAAGATGTGTTCTATGATGAACTGAATACCATTGCCGAAGAAACGGGTGCGTGTGCCGTTGTTACCCATCACCGTGAACAGCTTTCAAATTGTGACCTTGTCATTGCACCGTTTGAAATTGAAGAAAATCTGCCTGTAAGAAATGACGCGGTCATCCTCACAAACGGCAGACCAAAGGAAAATATAAAGGGCTTTGTGTATTTTCGCTATTGCTTTAAAATGCCGAACGGATTCGCACTTTTGCGGCCTGAGGGATTGTCGGAGGAATACTTCTGCTCAGCACTCTACACACTCGGTTCACAGTACGAACTCGGCTCAATTGTTCCCGATTTGTGCCGTAATGACAATGAGGCGCAGACAGTGAAATCTCTTTGCAGTTATCTTGCCCGTTTTGCTTGACAATCGGTGCGAAAAAAATTATAATAAATCTATATGCAGTTTTTTGCTGATATGAAAGAATTTTATACCGTATGCACGCTTGTGCAGGTGCGGTATTAACTGAAAGGAACGATATAAAATGGCAGCTAAACCAACAATGCTTACTGCGGAAGGTCTTAAAAATCTTGAAGAGGAACTTGCAGAATTAAAAAATGTCAAGCGTAAAGAAATTGCAGAGAAAATCAAGGTAGCCCGTTCCTACGGCGACTTGTCCGAGAACAGTGAATATGATGATGCAAAGAACGAGCAGGCTATTATGGAGGCAAGAATCGCTACTATCGAGTCTATCCTCAAAACTGCTCAGATTATTGATGAGTCCGAAACATCTAACGATAAGGTACACCTCACTTCTGTTGTTACAATCGAAATGGTTGGCACAGACAGACAGATGACATACAAAATTGTTGGTTCGGGTTCTAACGAAACAAATCCCGCACAGGGCAAAATTTCAGACGAATCACCTGTCGGCAAGGCTCTTATGGACAGATGTGTCGGTGATGTTGTTGAGGTTGAAACTCCCGGCGGCGTAAAGGCATTTAAGATTCTTGAAATCTCAAAGTAATTTGTTTATCTATTGAATTTTAGCTGACGGATTCTGCTTTTGCAATCCGTCAGATTTATTGATGTTGAAAAGAGAGGAATGATTGGAAATGAGTCAGAAGCCACAGCAGACCGGCACAAGCGATGTTATCAAGGTCAGATACGAAAAGCTTGCCGCCCTCAAAGAAGCAGGCAGAGATCCGTTTGTAATTACAACAAGTGCCCGTGATGTTCTCACGGAAACAATTAAAAACAATTTTGAAGAGTACGAAAACAAAGATGTATGCGTTGCAGGCCGTTTGCTTTCAAAAAGAGGCAAGGGCAAGGTTTCGTTTATGGACCTTTGGGATCGTTCGGGCAAAATCCAGATTTTTGCAAAGTTTGACGATCTCGGTGAAGAAGAATACGGTTTCCTTAAAAAGTGGGATATCGGCGATATCGTTGAAGTAAAGGGCTTTGTTTTCAAAACGCAAATGGGCGAAATTTCTGTTCATGCAAAAGAGGTTAAGCTCCTTTCCAAATCACTCAAACCCCTCCCCGAAAAGTATCACGGTCTTACAAATACAGACCTTCGTTACCGTCAGCGTTATGTTGACCTTATTATGAATCCCGAGGTAAAGGATACCTTTGTAAAGCGTTCAAAAATTATCGGCAGTATCCGCCGTTACCTTGACAATCAGGGCTTTATGGAGGTTGAAACTCCTATGCTCGTTGCCAATGCCGGCGGTGCGTCGGCTCGTCCGTTCCTTACTCACTTCAACGCTCTTGACGAGGATTTAAAGCTCAGAATTTCTCTTGAACTTTACCTCAAAAGACTTATCGTAGGCGGACTTGAAAAGGTTTACGAAATCGGCAGAGTATTCCGTAACGAGGGTGTTGACACCCGTCACAACCCTGAGTTTACTCTTATGGAGCTTTATCAGGCATATACAGACTACAACGGTATGATGGATCTTACCGAAAACCTCTATCGCCATGTTGCACAGGAGGTTCTCGGCACAACAACAATCACATACAACGGCATTGAAATGGATCTTGGCAAGCCGTTTGAGAGAATTACAATGCTTGACGCTGTTAAAAAGTATTCAGGTGTTGATTTCAACGAAATTCATTCTGACGAAGAGGCTAAGGCAATTGCTAAGGAAAAGGGTGTTGAGTTTGAAGAACGCCACAAGAAGGGCGACATCCTCAACCTTTTCTTTGAAGAATTTGCAGAAGAGCATATGATTCAGCCTACTTTCGTTATGGATCATCCGATTGAGATTTCTCCGCTTACAAAGAAGAAACCCGAAAATCCCGATTATGTTGAGAGATTCGAGTTCTTTATGAACGGCTGGGAAATGGCTAATGCGTATTCAGAGCTTAACGATCCGATTGACCAGAGAGAGCGTTTTAAGGCTCAGGAGGCACTTCTCGCACAGGGCGATGATGAGGCTAACACAACCGATGAGGATTTCCTCAACGCACTTGAAATCGGTATGCCTCCGACAGGCGGTATCGGCTTTGGTATCGACAGAATGTGTATGCTCCTCACAGATTCAGCCGCAATCCGTGATGTTCTCCTCTTCCCGACAATGAAGAGCTTGGATTCCGACAAAAAGCCGTCGGGTATTCCGAAAACAAAGGATGCTGTTGTTGAAGAAAAGATTGACTTCTCAAAGGTAAAAGTTGAGCCTTTGTTTGAAGAATATGTTGATTTTGAAACATTTTCAAAGTCAGATTTCCGTGCAGTAAAGGTTAAGGCTTGCGAGGCTGTTAAGAAGTCGAAGAAGCTTTTACAGTTCACTCTTGATGACGGCACAGGCACAGACCGCACAATTTTAAGCGGTATCCACGCTTATTATGAGCCTGAAGAGCTGGTTGGAAAGACTCTTATCGCTATCACAAATCTTCCGCCGAGAGCAATGATGGGCATTGACTCCTGCGGTATGCTCCTCAGTGCAGTTCACGAGGAAGAAGGCGAAGAAAAGCTCCACCTCCTCATGGTCGATAACCATATTCCCGCAGGTGCAAAGCTTTATTAAAATATGATGTAAAAATGTACCGTTTACAAAATAGATTGATGCAGAAATCGGTGCAAGCAAGGAAAAATCGCATAATTAGTGCAATGAGTGGGCAATTCCAATCGGGATTGCCCATTTTCAGAAAGAAAAAGACAAATCGGAATTTGAGAAGGTAAGTGAATGGGATACCATGGAGGAATATGATAATGTCGAAAGATGAGTATTTGATAACCGATACGCCCCTCAAAGCGTTGACGGTTTTTGCAATGCCAATGATTCTTGGAAGTTTTTTTCAGCAAATATACAATATGGCCGACTCTATTATTGTCGGCCAGTTTGTTGGTCCTTCCGCACTTGCAGCTGTCGGTGCATGTGCAGCATTGACCAATGTGTTCATTTGTGTGGCACTGGGAGCCGGTGTCGGAGCCGGTGTGCTTGTGAGCCGTTATTTCGGAGCCAGGGAGTATGGCAAAATGAAAACAATCGTGTCAACCTCCTTGATTAGCTTTTTGCTTCTAAGTATAGTCCTTGGTGTTTTTGGCTTTTTCTTCGCCGGCTCGATGATGAGTGGACTGCAAACCCCTGCCGACATACTGGATGATGCAGTACTGTATCTGCGGGTCTATTTTGTGGGCTTTCCGTTTCTGTTTATGTATAACATTCTTTCTACCATGTTCACCTCAATCGGCGAATCCAAAATTCCGCTGGGACTGCTGATTTTTTCGTCCATCCTGAATATTTTAATGGATCTTTGGATGGTAGCCGGGCTAGGTCTCGGTGTGTTCGGTGCGGCTATTGCAACCCTGATTGCTCAGGGAATTTCCGCAGTATTTTCGTTTTTGATTTTCTTTGCACGGATGCAGCAATATAAAAGCCCCTTTAACAGGTTTGAACGGCAGGAGCTGTATTCCATGCTTCGCATTGCGGTGCCGTCGGTTTTACAGCAGTCCACAGTGTCCATCGGTATGATGATTGTGCAGGCAGTGGTAAATCCTTTCGGTACACAGGCACTCGCCGGGTATACAGCAACGATGAGGGTGGAAAATGTTTTTTCATTGATCTTTGTATCCATCGGCAATGCGGTTTCGCCGTTTGTTTCCCAGAATCTTGGCGCAAAGAAAATTGATCGTATCAAAAAAGGCTACCATGCTGCACTGGTGCTGGATGTGTGCTTTGCCGTTCTTGCCTTTCTCGTCATTGAAACGCTACACACGCAGATCTCCTCGCTGTTCTTAGGAAAAGACGGAACGGCGTTTGCCTATCAGGTGTCCGGTGATTATATGAGGTGGATTGGTTACTTTTTCATCTTCATGGGTATCAAGATGGCAACCGATGGAGTTCTTCGCGGCCTCGGAATTATGCGTCCGTTCCTCGTTGCAAACATGGTGAACCTTGCGATTCGTCTGTCCGTTGCCCTGATCTGTGCACCGCGTTTCGGCATTGCCTTTGTCTGGCTTGCTGTACCGGCTGGTTGGCTTGCAAACTTTTTAATCTCCTATGTGGCTCTCAGGAGATCATGGCCGACTGATAAAATGGCATCAATTAGTTAACTTCCAGTTTATCGAACTTGCCCTTTGAGAGAGGAGAAATCCTTTTCTCAAAGGGTTATTTCTGTTTTGGCATTGATTTTTATAGTTAGTCTTTCCGTCGGAAGTTACTGTTCTCTCGTTTGAAAGGACAAAGGCTTTTTTAATGTGATAATCTTCGTTGCTTACAAATGTGTTCAAGGCGCTGTGAACCGTGTAATCCTTGCCCGATTTCACCTCAATAGGAACAGCTAAAAAATACACTTTTCAATGCAAATTGAGGGGCAAAAGCTACACTTTTCAAATTATGAACAGAAATTTGATATAAAAAACACGGTGCAACCTTATGCATTTGGGTTACACCGTGTTTTGTAAAATTGTTTAAATGTAGGCAGCTCTATGCTGTGATTATTTTATCAGTTCTTCAAGCTGTGACTTATTATATTTACTCTTATAGATGTCATAGCCTGCCGTGTCAAGGTTTATGTTTGCGTGTCTTTTGTCAGCCTGAACATAGACATCATCACCCTTGACATATATCAAAGCCCAAATATCTCGACTGGTATCTTTCAGGTATGATAAAAGAAGTACATAACTCGGTTCAACATCTATCGAATCCACCTTATTATCAGATGTCATATATATCAAATCGTCAGATGCCTTCAACTTTTCGTTAAGGTTGTTTTTGTTTGATTTTGAAATGAGTTCATTAGTTTTGTAGTCATAAAATTCAACTGAAAATTGGTTTGGATCTGCGGTCGGAGTAGTATCTGATAAAGCAGTTGTATCGGCTTCATCAGAAGTTTGAGCGTTATTTGACGCAACTTCACCACCACAACCTGTAAACAAAATTGAAGTTGAAATAACAACTGCTAATAACATAATCGAGATAATTTTTTTCATAATTAACACCCTCTTGTGTTTTTGTAGGCTTAATTATACACCTTAAATTTATTTTGTCAAGATATTCAAAGCAAAAAAATCAACCGCAAAGTTTTTCGCTCTGCGGTTGATTTTATTTTTATTAAGGATTACGCTTAATTGGCGTTTGCTGTTGTAAAGGTAAACTGACCGTCTGCGAAATCGCAGGTAACTACTGCGCCGTCCTTGACCTTGCCCTCAAGCATCTGCTCTGAAAGCGGGTCTTCAATCTCGTTCTGTATTGCACGGCGGAGAGGTCTTGCACCGTAGTTTTCGTCAAAGCCCTTGTCGGCAATCTCGCTGATTGCGTTGTCTGTAAAGCTGATTTTAATATTCATCTTATCAAGACGGTTTTCAAGAGTTTTGAGCATCTTAACGGCAATCTGCTTAATTTCGTCCTTGTTGAGCTTGTTGAACACGATAATATCGTCAACACGGTTCAAGAATTCAGGACGGAATACCTTGCGGAGTTCGCCTGTTACAAGCTCCTTGATGTCCTTTTTCTCGCTCTCTTCGGCATTCTCATTTTCGGAATTAAAACCGAGTGAGCTCTGCTTTTCGGTGATAAGTCTTGCGCCGACATTAGAGGTCATTATGATAATGGTATTCTTAAAGTCAACCGTTCTGCCCTGTGAGTCGGTAAGTCTGCCGTCCTCAAGAATCTGGAGGAGCATATTGAATACATCGGGGTGAGCCTTTTCAATCTCATCAAAAAGTACAACCGAATACGGTTTTCTTCTTACCTTTTCGGTGAGCTGACCGCCCTCCTCAAAGCCTACATATCCGGGCGGTGAACCGATAAGCTTTGACACGGTGTGTTTCTCCATATATTCACTCATATCAAGACGGAGCATTGCATTTTCATCGCCGAACATTGCCTCTGCAAGAGCCTTGCAAAGTTCTGTTTTGCCGACACCCGTCGGACCGAGGAAGATAAACGAACCTACAGGTCTTTTCGGGTCTTTAAGACCTACTCTGCCTCGTCTGATAGCCTTTGCGATTGCAGTTACAGCCTCGCTCTGACCGATAACTCTTTCGTGGAGAACATTCTCCATGTTAAGAAGTCTTTCGCTTTCTTCCTTAGTAAGCTGAACAACAGGGATACCTGTCCATTCGGAAACAATCTTTGCGATATCCTCGGCAGTTACCTCACCGCTGTTGCCCTTCTGCTGTTCCTGCCACTTCTTCTTTGCATCGTCAAGCTTTGTCTGAAGTTCCTTCTGCTCATCACGAAGTCGTGCAGCCCTTTCAAAGTCCTGCTCGTTAATTGCGCTTGCCTTTTCTTTTTCATAGTCTGCAATTTCATCTTCAAGCTCCTTTACATTATCAGGAGAAGTAAGAGATGCAAGCCTTACCTTTGACGCACCCTCATCAATAAGGTCAATTGCCTTATCGGGGAGGTAACGGTCTGCGATATATCTTGATGACAATGTTACTGCGGCATTGATTGCCTCATCGGTAATCTTAACCTTATGGTGTGCCTCGTAGCTGTCACGCAAGCCTTTAAGAATCTGTACAGCCTGTTCGGGAGTAGGCTCGCCAACCTTTACGGGCTGGAAACGACGCTCCAAAGCGGCATCTTTTTCAATATATTTTCTGTACTCGTTAAGAGTTGTTGCACCGATAACCTGAAAATCGCCTCTTGCAAGTGACGGTTTAAGGATATTTGCGGCGTCTGCACTGCCCTCTGCGGCACCTGCACCAACGATAGTATGAAGTTCATCAATGAAGAGGATAGTGTTCTTTGACTTTTTAACCTCGTCAATAGCCGCCTTAATTCTCTCCTCAAAGTCACCTCTGTACTTCGCACCTGCTACCATACCTGTGAGGTCAAGGCTGACAACTCGCTTGTCTTTAAGAATTTCAGGCACATTGCCCTTTGCAATTTCAAGTGCAAGTCCCTCTGCAACCGCAGTTTTACCTACACCTGGTTCACCGATAAGAACAGGATTGTTCTTTGTACGGCGGGAAAGAATCTGGATAACCCTCTGGATTTCCTTTTCTCTGCCGATTACAGGATCAATTTCGCCGTTCTTTGCGGCTTGAGTAAGATCTCTGCCGAATTTATCAAGAGCAGAACCGCCTTTCTGTGAACCGTTCGGAGCGGATTCGTTTTCAAAACCGCCGAAACCGTCATCTGCACCGCCCTGCATACCTTTTGACACAGCCTGTGCAAGTCTTTCAACAGATACACCGAGTTCTTCAAGAAAAGCAACTGCGTAGCTGTCGCTCTCCGAAAGGATTGCAAGGAGCAAATGCTCTGTGCCTACATAGGTGTAGCCTGTTTTTGAAGAAATGATAACTGCGGCTCTCAGAACTCTCTTTGTACGGGGAGTAAAATCATCGGGAGTAAGCTCAACGAGCGACATTGTACCGTTAATGGATTCAAGCTTTTCACGGAGAGCATCTTCCGTTACTCCGCACTCATTAAGAGCGGTTGCGGCAACACCGCTGCCCTCTTTTACGAGTCCGTAGAGAATGTGTTCTGTACCGACATAGTTGTGGCGCATCTCCTCTGCACTTTCAATCGCAAGATTAAGCGCCTTGTTTGCTTTTTCTGTAAAACCTTTGAACTGATACATAAAATCATCACCCTTCCTTGTGGATAATGTATTAACTGCTTATTTTCTATGAAAGAGCCTCTCTTAAAATTTTTGCCCTTTCAATATCTCTTTCCTGTGCAGAAAGATTTTTTCCTGAGTTTACCATAAGCGTTGCAGGCTCAATTTTTTCCATAAGAGAGTCAACAACCTCTGCGGTAACATCTTTTATCTGTCCCGACAAAATGCCGAAACGAACATTTGACAACAGCTTTAAAGCCTCGTCATGAGTCATAACCATTGCCGATTTCAACAAGCCTAAGCTTCTGCTCACGCTGTCCTGAATATCAATACTCTTTGCAAGTCTTTCTCTTGCCTGTTGTTCCTGAGAAACAAGCTGTTTTGTGATGTTCTCAAGATTTTCAATTGCGGCTTTTTCTGAGATACCGAGCGTTACCTGATTTGAAAGCTGATAAAGCGAACCGCTGGGTTCTGAGCCTTCACCGTAAGCACCGCGGATTGTAAGTCCGAGCTTTGAAAGGTTGCCTGCAATTCTGCCGATTGTACGGCTCTTTTCAAGTGCCGGCAGATGGAGCATAACAGAGGCTCTCATGCCTGTGCCGAGATTTGTAGGGCATTGTGTAAGATAACCGAGCTTGTCATCAAAAGCAAATTCAAGGTTTTCATCAAGCAGGGTATCAAGCTTATCGGCTGTATCATATGCCTGTTCAAGCGACAAGCCGTCTGTGATAACCTGAAGTCTTATGTGATCTTCCTCGTTAATCATAATGCTCATGCTTTCATCCTTGCTCAACAGCAATGCTCTGCCCTCTGTTTCGCTGATGAATTCGGGACTTACAAGATGTCTTTCAACAAGCGACACACCCTGTGCCTCTGTCAAATCATCAAGCTTAATCAGATTGAAATCCGAGGCAATTGAGCTGTTGCTGTCCCTGATTGCACTTGTAACCTTTTCAATAACCTTTTTTCTGCCCTGTTCGGACAGTCGGCACGGAAACGGGTAATCTTTCAGGTTTCTTGCAAGTCTTACTCTGGTGGAAATTACTTCGTTACTCATAATTAAGCCTCCATTTCCTTAATCTGATCTCTTAACTCTGCGGCATGTTCAAAATTCTGTTCCGAAATTGCCTTGTCGAGTTCCTTTTTAAGTGCCTTGATTTTATCTTTCTTTGTCATCTCGGCACTCTTTTCGGCTTTCTTTGTACCAAAACGGCTGTTCTTACCGCAATGGGTTGTGTTGCCGTGGATTCTTCTGATTGAAGGAAGAAGCTGGTCGCC
>NZ_CAKMVP010000001.1:0-40208 GCF_928721825.1 Ruminococcus bromii | reverse complement strand
TTGATTTTGAAAATGCGACCGTAGCTGTCGGCGAAAAGAAGTATCCGATTTCCGACACCTTCTTCCCCACAGTTGACCATGACTATCCGTATGAACTGACAAAGACGGAAAAACGGGTTATGGAGCAGCTTAAAAATGCATTTATGGCAAGTGAAAAGCTGAAAAGACACATTGATTTTCTGTTTGCCAAGGGCGGAATGTACAAGTGTTGCAACAACAATCTTTTGCTCCACGGCTGTATTCCGATGAACAAGGACGGCAGTTTTATGGAATTTGACACGGGCAACTGTGTGCTTTCGGGGAAAGTATTGCTTGATGAGCTTGAAAAGATTGTTCGTCAGGGACACTCTGCCCCCGAAAATTCTCCCGAAAGGCAAAAGGGCAACGACTATATGTGGTATCTCTGGTGCGGAAAACATTCACCGCTTTTCGGCAGAGAAAAAATGTGTTCGTTTGAGCGTTTCTTTATTGACGATTCCGAAACCCACACGGAAACACGCAACCATTACTACACGCTCTATCACGATGAAGACGCCTGCGTGAAGATTTTGAAAGAATTCGGTCTTTCGGAAAATCACGGTCACATAATCAACGGTCATGTTCCCGTTATCCGCAAAAAGGGCGAAAGTCCGATAAAGGCTAACGGCAAGCTGATTGTGATTGACGGCGGATTTTGCAGAGCATATCAGGACAAAACAGGCACGGCGGGCTACACGCTTGTCTATAATTCCTACGGTATGCGAATTGTCACCCACGAACCCTTTGCGGGAATTGACAACGCAATCAAATCAAACAAGGACATTCTCTCAACAACAAAAGTTTTTGACACCTCGGAAAACCGAATCCGTGTTGCACAAACCGATGACGGTCAGACAATCCGTAACCGCATTGAAGGACTTTCAATGCTCCTCTGCGCCTACCGCAACGGTGTTCTGAAAGAACAGTAATTTAAAGGAGAATTGTTATGTTCAACTGCATTAAATCATTTTCCTACAAAATGAACATTTCTGCCAATCAGGTTTCTAACGCTTTAAGAATGAAGGCTTTGGGCAATACAAAACCAGATACACCAAAAATTGCAGGCAATTTTTTTGCGAACAAATTCACAATTCATCTTTCAAAAAATCACCCATTTGGCGGACCTGACAACCAATCTCCCGATTTTGACGGAACTGTTGAAAACTCAGCAAACGGCTCGGTTCTGACATTAAAAATGAAATCATTGAAATATCTGCTCTTACCGATACCTTTTATGATTTTCGTGCTGTTTTTGGCAGGTCTTTCAATATACGATTATTTTTGTAATGAAAACTTGGCATCGCTGATATTCTCAATTGTTCCGATATTGCTGTTTGCAGGTGCGTGGATTTTAATATTCACAAAGCTTAATCGACAATATAAGAAAATGAAGAATTTTATTGAAGAATTTTTCAAAGACAATATAACTACAAAGTAAAAACACGGCTTGTTCGGAAAATGAACAAGCCGTGTTTTATGCAGCAATTCTGTAGGGGCGTTCATTGGACGCCCGCCTTGATGAAATTTTATGTTTTACAAAAATGTTTTGATATTATGGAAATTATGTATTCATTTGTAGCGGCAAACCGTGTTCGCCAATCGTCACAAGCGTAAGCTTGGGGCAAAATGATTATTTAACAACAAATTCAATACAGATATTTATTGTTTTGTGTTTACATACAAAACAAATGGCGAACAAGGTTCGCCGCTACTGTATGACAATCACTTTGCGATTTTTATATAATTTAATTTACCATAAAATTTTCTACTGTTACTTGCGGTCATCTGATAAATGACCCTACAGGTTATCAAGCCATATTGTATATTATTCATAAAATTCCACTCGAAAATTTTTACCTCCCCCCCTTGACTATGCTTTAAAAATGTATTATTCTATATACATAGGCAATCTATGTATATAGAACTGCGAGGTATTATAGAAATGGGAGGGATAATATGAAGAATAAATTTCTTGAAAAAGTTGCGGAGCAAATTGAAGATGAACGCTCTCGGGAGATAATCACAGCCGAACTTGAATCGCACTTACTTGATAAAATCGACTACTATGTTGACATTGGCTATTCAAAAGAAGAAGCCGAAAAGCGTGCCACCGAGGAAATGGGAAACCCCGAAGACACGGCTGTTCCGCTTAATTCTTTGCATCACAAAAAGCATCGTGCCGTGCCGATAATTATATGTGCTTGTCTGCTTTTGTTGATGTTCATTTTTTCATATAAATTCTTCACGGATTTTCACTACACATTAAGTAGCTTAGCTTTTTCGCACAGAATTTGGCTGGATTTTATTTCACTCGGTTATGTAGTTGCATACCCTGTTATGCTGATTTACGCACACAAGAAAAATGAAAAAATAATTCCCGTGTTGGTAGTAATTTCTTTTTGCCTGCAACTGATAGCACCGTCTGTTGAAGAAGCTTCTTCGGGTTTATCTAATGACGAACCGCTAAATATGGTCTGTGTCTATCAACCGTTCTTCTACTCCGTGATAAAAATATTTGCAGAAGGATTTCCGGCATATTTAAAGTGTATTTTCACGGCAGCCCCTGCCAGATACAGTGTGTTAGGTAATTTCTGCTACGAAATAATGCCGTATATTCTTTGTGCGATATTTATACTATGGTCAACTATTCTCTTCTTCAACATTTTGAGAAAAGAACAAATGACTAACACTAAGTCAGGAAATTTATATCTTAAAATTTTTGAAAAAGCAATGACAATAATTATAGTATTGAACCTGATTATAGTTTCCTGTTCAACGGCTTTTGTCGGAATTAAAAATTTAGTTTCAAACAACACTTATTCGTCGAAAAAACAGGAAATGATTGATTATGTTTTTGATACTAATTTAAAAAATAATTTATCAAATTTAGCTGACAGTATCGAAAACGACGGTTATTATCTATATGAAAAAAGCTTTGACGAAGATGAAAAATACTGTGATTATTATGACATAGGCGGCAGTTTTGTTTTAAGATCATCCACATATGAAAATGATGACGGAAAAGACGGAATTTACACAAGTCTTACATATTACGATACCTATTCTCACACATATGATAACACACCTGAAATTTTATCCGACGCAAACAAAATCAAAAATATTGATATAGGCACATCTTTTGACTACATCAAAAATTCAGACTTACTTAAATATGCTGATATAATAGAAAAAACATATTACGAGGATAAGAAAGAAACAGAAATTATAATCAATTTCTCAGTAGATGTTTATGATAAAAACATTTCAATTGAAAATAATTATTCCTGTTTTAGAGAATTAACTATTAAAAACGGTGTTGTAACCAATTCGAATTATTGGTAAATTTAAAATTGTAAAAAGGAGGGATATTATGACTAACGGTTTTATAGAAAAGGTTGCCGAACAAATTAGCGACAAGCACTCCCGAAAGCTAATTACAGCCGAGCTTGAATCGCACTTGCTTGATAAAATCGACTACTATATTGACATTGGCTATTCAAAAGAAGATGCTGAAAAGCGTGCCACCGAGGAAATGGGCAATCCAGATGACACCGCCGTGCCATTGAATGCTCTTCACCAAAATAAATATCGTGGAGTATTCACATTCATTTGTCTTGTGGCAGTTGTCGCACTTTTTATGGCAACTGTAAACGCATCACCTCTATTCTGCTATGTTGCAGAATATTCAAACTTGACGCATTACGCAATGTTTGATTTTTGGTCGCTGATAATTCTTACCGCATATGTGCTGATGATAATTTACAGTCAAAAGAAAAGTCATAAATCGGTTGCAATCTTCATCATAATATCGCTCGGCTTTCAGGTTTTAATGTCTGCAATCTCAATAACATTGCAAGGCTCATTTCTTCTTATAATCAAATTTTCGTCAATCTTCCAACCTGCGGTTTATACGATTATGACTATCATCACAAAAGGTCCGATTGCGTATATTGACAGTCTGTTTGCATATGAAAATATTGAGTATTCGGCAGTCAATGAGTGGTGCTACACGGCAATTCCTTTTATAGTTATGGCACTGTTGTTGCTGTGGGCAATTGCGGTTCTGATTAAAATCAGAGGAAACGAGCGGATGAAAGGCAGAAAAATTCATCTGAAAATAACTAAAGTATTCAAAAATATTTTCATTGTATTTCTCTCTGTCAATTTTCTTATCATGGGAATTTGTGCGGTTATTTCAAGAGTAGAGATAAATTCAAAATCTACCGAAATTCTTGCCGAAAGAGAAAAAATAATTGATTTTGTGGTGAATGCCAATCTAAAAACCACAAGCAATGAATTTTTGGACAATGCAAAAGCAAACGGACTTGACTTTCAACTGAATTTCAAATACGGCAAACAGCCGACATCTGATTCTTCAGACAAAGAGTACGTATATCGGCATAACGGCAATATGATTTCAGTCAAAGACATCAATTGCAATATGTATTTATCTTTTGATTATAACGCTTTAAACACATCAATTTTCTATGACGATTTGTTATTAACCACGAAAGAGGTTGACGCAATAAATAAGCTAAAGGTTGGAGATTCAATCAGTAAATTATACGAAAAATCTCTTATCTATAAGGCTTCGGCAATCTCAAAAATATACTATGCTAATGATAATCTCGGAAACCCGAAATACAGTCTGTACCCCTGTATGACATTTGTTATCGACAAAAAAGGCCAAACATACAAAACCATTGACATAAGTGTTTCGGACGGTAAAATATCCGAGATATGCGAACCTATTGAACATGAAAAAGAATACGATACCGGATTTAATTTTTTCATTCAGAGCTAATCGGAAAGGAGCAAATAAAATGAAAATCAGTAAAGAACTTATCAAAGGCAGTACAGCAATGCTTGTTATGAGCGTTTTAAAGAAAAACGATATGTACGGATACAAAATTATTAAAGAGCTTGAATTACAGAGCGAGAGCGTGTTTGAGCTTAAAGAGGGTACTCTCTACCCCATTCTTCACGCACTTGAAGAAGAAAATCTGCTTGAAAGCTACTGGGAAGAATTTGACGGCAGAAAGCGTAAATACTACCACCTCACCCGCAAAGGCACAAAACGCCTTAAAGAAAAGCAGGAGGAATGGAAAGTGTATTCAAAATCAGTCGAAAAAGTTCTCAGCTTTTCAGGTGTGTAAAACACTTATCACAGACAGACAGTTTTCCGTTAATCTTGAATTTATAGCCCTGTAATGGTAAAATTATCCTATAAACTCAGAAACGGAGATATTATGATGCACAAATTAAAAGTCAGAGCAAATCATACGGTATATATCATATTTGCCGTTTTGTCATTGTTTTCCCTGACACTTATATTTAATGACAATATATGGTTTGACGAGGCGTACACGCTGTCGCTGATTCAGCACAATTATTCAGACATAATCAATATTCTGAAATCCGATATGCACCCACCGCTGTATTTTTTGTCGCTGAAAACATTTTGTTGTATCTTTGGATACTCAATAACAGCAACAAAAATATTTTCGGCAATCGGTTACATTGCAACGCTGTTTTTGGGATGCACAATCATAAAAAAGCACTACGGCAGTAAAACATCAATAATTTATATGCTGACTGTCGGAGCTGTGCCAATGATGCTCTATTTCAGCGTTCAGCAAAGGTCATACTCATGGAGCATATTTTTTGTTACATTATGCTTTATTGAGTCCCTGCTTTTTATAGCAAACAAAAAGTTTCATCACTGCATTTTATTTGCTATAGCAGGACTTGGAGCTGCATACAATCACATCTACGCACTTCTTGCAGTTGCAATTATCTTTGCTTTTGCAAATATATATCTGCTCATTAAAGACAGAAATTTGTTCAAGCGTGTTATTATTGCAGACCTTATTATGGTGGCAGGATATTCATTTTGGATAATTCCTCTTTTAAATCAAACAAAATCAGCCTCAAGTAATTTTTGGCTCAGCGGAGTTGAACCGTTGTCTGTAATTGTATTCATATCGGGCATAGCAGTATCTGCACTTGTTCTTATGAAAAAGAGCAACCGAAAATTGTGTATAATTTTCGCAGATGTCTGCGTTATGGGGATTCAAATAATCGGGTTGTTCGTAACCGTTTTTATACGCCCGTTTTACATTGCAAGATACAGCGTTGTAATTCTCGGTATCTTTGCAATTCTCGTTGCTTTCGGCGTAAAAGATATAAAACCAAAGCCGAGCAAAGTAATATGCACCCTGCTTTGCGTTGTAAATATCGGCTGTCTTGTTGCAACAGGATTGTTTGAATATAATCCGTCAATGACAAATTTTCGTGAAAGATTCAGTTCTCAACAGTCAGAATCAGACACTTTTGTTTACTGCGACAGTGCATTCGGAATTATGTCATATTATTACCCGAACAACACCCACCTTTGCACCTACAAAGAAAACTGGTTTGAGGCATTTGAAAATGTTGAATGTATAAACAAAAATGAAATTGCAGACAAAGTTGACCCAAATCATAAAATTTGGTTTGTAAAAAATGAACTCACAAAAATGCCAAAATGCATTAAAAGTAATTTCAAGTATAAAAAGATTGATTCTTTCCAATGTGACTTCAATAAATTTGACCTATATTTACTTATTCTAAAGTAAATATAGGTCTTTTGTTTATAGTATAAATGCAGAAATTAAAACTAATTTGCCTCTTATTTTCTGCTTTCGTAGTCCTTGTCTATCTCATCGCTCCAAGACGATGAAAGCGGTCTGCTTTTTCTGAAATTGCACACGGTTTTCGATACTGCGTCAAAAACAACAGCCGTACCCTGACCGTCAGCGTGATAATTAACGGAGCGGTCGGAATTGATTCCAAAATGCTTTGCGGTTTCAACGGAATCAATGTTAGCTCCGATAAAAAGAAATTCCCAGCCGTAGCGATTTTTCTGACGCTCAATCATTTTCTTGACCTTATTGCTTGAATAGATACGGCTCGCATTTTCCATTCCGTCGGTCATAATCACAAACAAGGTGTGTTCGGGAACATCTTCTTCTCTTGCATACTTATGAATGTTGCCAATGTGATGAATTGCACCGCCGATAGCGTCAATGAGTGCAGTTGAGCCACGAACCGTATAATCATTTTCAGTCATTTTTGAAATTTCAGACAATTCAACCCTGTCGTGAAGAACCTCGGTTTCGTGATCAAACAATACGGTTGAAACATAGCACTTGCCGTTCTGTCTGCGTTGCTTTTCAATGAGCGAATTAAATCCGCCGATTGTGTCCTGTTCAAGACCTGACATTGAGCCGCTTCTGTCAAGAATGAATACCAATTCAGTAATGTTGTTTTTCATAGTTGTTACCTCCAAAAGTAATTAAGTTTTTTATCTTGACTTAATCATACAACTTTCGGGATAACATATGGTCGCCTGAAATGCGACATTTACTGACCCAACAAAACCTGGTCAAATTCAAATAAAGCCTCGTTTACAGTAAAAATATCATACTCACCCTTTTGAATAAAATATTCAATGATAACATCAAATTTATTCGAGTGTGAAAGTGCATAGCCGGCCTTTTGGAGCATTTCTTTAGTTTCATCAAGCGACAGTTCAAGTGCAACAGCAAAGGCAATTGCGGTAGTTTTCTTAGGTTTATAGTTGACATTGTTTCTTATTTTAGAAAACAGCTTGCGGTCAACATTCGCCTTTTTATAACACTGAGAATCCGTAAGACCTTTTTCGTCAATTTTACGCAAAAGCATCTGAGAAAAGCTTTCATCAAGCTGATTTACAACATCAGCTAAATTCAAAGCTGCGGTTTGCATTGGATAAGTCTTCGGCTGTCTTAAAAGACGGGATAATCCACGACTTCGGTTTTCGGAATAGTGCGTTTCAACATAGTGTTCGTCAATGTATTCGGCAATATCACGAACAAGCTTTTTGCTGACACGGAATCCGTCTTTGTCAAACACAACAATATAAACGAGCATATCGTTGTCTGCAAGAAATTTACAGATTTCGTTGATTGCCACCTGTAATGCCTGTTCTTTCGGATAGCCGTAAACCCCCGATGAAATCAAAGGAAAGGCAACCGATTCGCATTCATAAGCCTTTGCAAGCTGCAACGAGTTACGATAACATGACGAAAGCAGTTCTTCCTCATGATAATTTCCGCCTTGCCATACAGGGCCGACCGTGTGAATAACATACTTGCAGGGCAGTTTGTACGCACCCGTAATTTTCGCCTCACCCGTTCTGCAGCCGCCAAGTTTTCTGCATTCATTAAGCAATTCGTGCCCCGCCGCACGGTGAATCGCACCGTCAACACCGCCTCCGCCAAGCAACGAACTGTTCGCCGCATTAACAATTGCGTCACATTTCATCTTAGTTATATCATTCCGAACAATCTGCAACGGCATAATAATCACCTCCCAATATAAAAACTGACTTGTAATTCAATTATATAGCAGTGCATATTAAATATCAATAACAAATATACAAGCAGCCCCCTTTTGGGAGCTGCTTGTATTTGTAATTTATTAAAATTCTTCGTATGTTTCTGTGCCGTCAGACCATTTGATTACATAGTAACCGTGACCTGAACCGTCACAATCGTACACTGCCTGCTTTGAAACAACCGTCTTGCCCTGTGAAGCCTGACTTGACTGAGCACTGCTGCTCTGCTGTGGTTTCTGCGACTGCTGTGTCTGCTGTGACTGCTGTGACTGCTGAGGAGCTTCAACAGCACTGCTCTGTACCGCTGTACCTACGGTTACAATCTTATTTACAGGCTCTTTTGTAACCTTTTCACTTGTCTTTTCCTTTGACTTTTCCTTGCCGTCAACATACTTAACCTTGTATGTTACAGCCTTTTCGCCCTTTACGCCTTCCTGCGTAACCTGAGTTTCTCCCGACGCAAGCGAACTGCTTTCCTGTTCTTCCGTCTTGTAGTCAACGCTTACCTTTTCGGTTTTTGTCTTGTACTCAACACGCTTTACAACAACCTTGGAACCGTCCTTGATTTTCTCATCAAGCTTTGGTGAAACTTCATCATCCTTGCCGAGATTTACTTTCTGCTCCTCAAGAAATGCCTTTACTGTTTCAGCCTGAGTTTTGCACTTGGTTGTTTTTCCGTCAACTGTAAGACTCACTTCAATGCTGCTTGTAAGAGTAATTGTCATACCGTCTTTGAGGTATGATGCCTTGTCAGCATCGCATGATACGCTGTCATCAAGCTTAAAACCTGCCTTCTTAACAGCATCCTCAACAGTACCGCCTACAAGCTCAACTGTCTTTTCATCACTGCCGTTTTTAACGGTTACCTTTGCATAACGCTTTACTGTGATTTCTGTCTTGTCACCAAGCTTTTCATCAGCCTTTGGCTCTGTTTCGTCCTTATCGCCAAGCTTGATTTCAGCCTTTTCGAGTATTTCTTTAACAGTCATATCCGTGTTACCGTCTGCCTCGGTTGTAACACCTGAATCGTTAATTTTAACCTTTACATCAGACCCGCAGCCTGACACGCAAAACATCGTTGCACAAATTGCAAGAACCAAAGCAATTACGCCTAAAACTGATATTGGTTTCCTTTTCATTTTAATCTCTCCTGTATAATATCATATTAAATATCGGCTTGCTGAATATCTGCTGTTTTTGTTGCAGTTTTAAGATATTCACTGCCGTTTTTTATTACTATGCTGACATCAACCGAATCGGGGTTCATATATTCCGTAGGGATATATGCCTGATAACCGTAATCCGTATCATCGTTTGATGTTGTAAATGCCTCAAATGCCCTTTGACCACCGTTGTTGTCTTTTACAAGAACAATAATTTCACTGTTATCCTTGCAAAGCTCTTTATCAACACTGCCCGAAACATTGACATACTGCATATTGACTTCCGAAATTTTTGCATCAACCGTAAACTTGTTGTCAACAGCCTTTGAGTTTTTCGGAACTGTGAACTCTCTTGCAGGAAGAACGGGCGGATTTTGTGCAAACCAAATGAGATTTCTCTCTGCAATTTCAAAAACAACAGTATCGCTGTTTCTCGACATAACCTCAAGCGAGAGGTTAATCGGGAATGTCTTTGTAAAATATGCCGAGTTGTAGGCATTTGCAAAGTAAGGCAAAAGTGCGTTGCCGAATGAGTCACGGTACATAAACAAATTGCCTGTTGCCTTATCATTCTGAGTTGCAATCATAGCCTCCTCAACACTCTTTGTCGGGGTAACATATGAATAGGTCTGATTGATATCAAAATCAAAATTGTACTCCGGCTGTTGTGTTGACGGATAAAGCATATTGCCAAGGTCGCCGTAAAAGTTCTTTGACCTGCTTGCCGCTGCATTCTCATAGGTTTCATGGGTTTTGCCGAGCTTGTCAAGAATCTCGTTGTATGCAATCAACGCGCCCTTATTGTTCCAGTGTGAATCCTGTTCAAGGTAAAGCGTTTCGTCACAGCTTTTCAATTTTGTCAGCAAATCACAATAATTCAGCTTGCTGTCCTTGAGTGAGGATGTGAAATTTTTAAGATTACTTTCGGAACTTTCTTTTTTGCCGTAGTAGTAAGGCATATTTCCTGAATAGAGGGTATTTTTGTTTGGCGCAACCGTAAACAAAAAATTAACATTGTTTTCCGTGAGATAATTTTGAGTAATCTCAAGGTTGTGTCTTGTATTGAACAAAGCACGATCTGACATCAAATTTCTGCCGAGATAGTTATCAAGCGTTGCGGAATAGAAAAGCCAGTTGTCATTTCCGGCAGTAACAGTGTCAACATTCGATACACCGAAAACCTTTGACTGAATTTCCGCATCAGCCGACATTATCTGCGGTCTTAATGCGTAATGGGTTGAAAAGTAATCGCCAAGCTGTTGAAGATACTCTTCGTTAAAGCTGCCGTTTTCGGTTTTGACTGACGGAAGCTTTGTCTGCTGTTCATTACCGATTGCCTCGTTGCTCGGAGCAACAATCATTCCTGCAAACGGAATAACACAACACAAAAGACAGGCGGTTGTAAAAATAACCGAAAATACTTTTTTCTTCATATTGCCGCCTCCTTAAAATCTGAAATAGATGAACGGATTGTAGGAAGTTCCCGACAATCTGATTATGCACCATATGAGCAGGGCAAATGCCAGCACATACAGCACTGTTTGAGCCACGCTCTGCTTTTTGCCGACAAGCGCAGCCGCTGAACCGTTGATTCTAAACTTATCCGCAATCGGTTTGATTGGGGCACAGCCTATAATCGCAACAACAAACATAACGATAAACCACGGTGTGAGCTGAGTGAGTGCAAGCGAAAGCGACTTATCTGTGATATTAAAGCCGGCAAACATATTGCCGATAAAGTCAAAGCCCTGACCGATGGTGTCGGCTCTGAATATTACGAAGCCGACTGTTACGGCAAGCAATGCGTAGATGTGATTTATAACCTTAGGAAGTCTGCCGAGAATAGGAATAAACTCTTCGAGAAGAAGGAATACGCCGTGATACAGACCCCAGATTACAAATGTCCAGCTTGCACCGTGCCAAAGGCCTGTGCAGAAGAAAACAATGAGTCTGTTGAGCACTGCTCTCATTCTGCCCTTGCGGTTGCCGCCGAGAGGAATGTAAAGATATTCCTTAAACCATGTTGAAAGCGAAATATGCCACTTTCTCCAGAAATCCTTAACGCTTACCGCACCGTAAGGATAGTTGAAGTTTTCCTTAAAGTCAAAGCCGAACATTTTGCCAAGACCGATTGCCATATCGGAATAACCCGAAAAATCGTAATAGATTTGAAAAAGGTATGTCAACGCACCCAGCCAAGCCGTTACAACGGAAAGGTAACCGTCACCTGCGTTGAAAATAATGTCAGCCGTCTGTCCCATCGTGTTTGCAATGAGAACCTTCTTTGCAAGGCCGCAGATAAAACGGCGCATACCGTCTGCAATTTTTTCGGCAGTCTGCTCTCTGTCAACAATCTGCTCGCTGATGTCCCGATATTTAACAATAGGACCGGCAATAAGCTGTGGAAAAAATGTTATGTAAAGAAGAACATAGAGGTAATTTTTCTGTGCGTCAACCGTTTTGCGGTAAACATCAATCACATAGGACAAGGCCTGAAATGTAAAGAATGAAATACCAATCGGCAAATCAATCTGCGGAACAGGAATTGCAAGTCCTGTAACCGAGTTGAGTGATTCTACAAAGAATCCCGAATATTTGAACACGGCAAGTATTCCGAGGTTGATAACAACAGCAAGGACAAGCACCAATTTTCTCTTTGCGTTTTCATTTGCTACAAGCCTTGCACAAATATAGTTCAAAAGTGAACTGAATATCATCAGCAAAACATAAACAGGCTCGCCGTAAGCATAGAAAATTAAGCTTGCAACAATGAGAAGTCCGTTTCTGAATTTCAGCGACGGCACTAATGTGTAAAGCAAAAATACCGTCGGAAGAAAAATACATAAAAATACTAATGAGCTAAATACCATTTACTGTCTCCGATAACCAAATAACTATATTTTTACATGCATCCATGAATATCCGGCTGCAATGGCTGCCTTGTAATTCTGGTCTAATTTCGTGTTATAACTAAGCGCATAGTAATCTCTGGCGTGATGTCTGCTCCACTCAGGATCATAAACCAAGCCGTCAACCTCTGCCCAGCCGTGACCGCCGCTGTTGCAGCAATACACATTTTTGTAGCCGATAGCTTTTGCCATATAAGCAAATGCCGCACCGTAGCTGAAGCAGTTGCCTGCACCGTCAACAAACATATCGTTTGCGTAGATTATCGGCCAATCGCTTCCGTGATAATGAGGGATTCTCGGATTGAGTTCCTTGTAAGCATTCTTTGTATAGTTAAAGCAAGCCTTAAGCTTCTGCGATTTGCTCATACTTTTATTGGTAACCTTTGCAACTACCTTCAAGGCTCTGAAAAGAGTTTTGTCGGATTTTGTTTTAACCCTTGTTGCCTTGCCGCTCATTACATTCCAGTCTTTACCGTTCTGAGTAATACCGTTACTGTACGAAAAGTCAATTTTGCCGTTCTTATCGGCATAGTACCAGCCGCTCTTGTCAGAACCTACGATACCGTTTTTCTGAAGAACGCCCGATGCGTTGTAGTAATATTTATTTCCGTTAATCGTCTGCATACCTGTACGCAGAACACCCTTATCAAAGTTCAGTTTTTTGCCGTTCACTGTAACAGTACCGTTGGCAAGTTTTCCGTTGCGGTAATATTTGGTTTTGTCAACATACGAGCTTATGAGATTGCCCTTTTTGTCAAGGCAACGCAATGTGTAGGCTACAACTGTATCCTTTTTTGCTGTTGTGTCAACAAATGAATTGTCGGTTGTACTAACAATTCTGCTCCATGATGAGCCGTACGATTTTCTGTAAAGTCTGTAACCGTCAGCACCCGAAACTTTCTTCCAGCTTATAAGATTTCCGTTTTTGACCTTTGATATGCTTGAAATTGCAGGCGGTGCAAGGAAAAGATTTGTTTTTCCTGCTTTTGAATAGCCGCTTACGAATCTGCCTTTCTTATCAAGACACCTTACAGTGTAGGTATACTTTTTGCCGTTAGTAAGCTTGCCGTGTGTATAGCTTGTTGACGCAGTTGTAGTAAGTCGTTTCCAACTGTTATTTTCAAGGCGGTACACTCTGTACTTTGCCGCACCGCTGCTCTTTGACCAAGTAATTTTTGAACCTGTTGCAGTGTTTTCAATCTTTGTGATTGTCGGCGCTTTTACATATGTAATGCCTTTTCCGCCGTTGAAATAGCTAATAAATTTCTCTTTCTTGTCAAGCGCTCTGACTGTATATGTGTAGCTTGTGCCTGATACGGCAGTTTTGTCGGTAAATGAACCGTTCTTGGTACTGCCTATGCGTGTCCAACCTGTGTTCTTTGTTTTTCTGTAAACACGGTAGCTCGGAACATAACTGTTTTTGCTCCACTTAATTTTTACACCGCCGTCAACATTTTCAATTGAACTGATAGCAGGAGGAGCAATAAAAACATTTGAATAGCCGTCCCGATTGAAGTCGCTTACGAAATTATTCTTTTTATCCAACGCTCTTACGGTATAAACATATGTTGTGTTGTTTTTAAGAGAATTGTGTGTAAAGCTTGCACCCGTTGTTTCTCCAATGCGGCTCCAAGAGCTTCCTTTACGGACATATACCCTGTACTTAACCGCTGAATTGTACTTGCTCCAGCTTATCTTTGTACCTTTTGCAGTGTTTGAAAAGCCTGTAATTTCAGGATAATTTACAATTACCGGTTCTGTCGGTTCAACAGGCTGAGTCGGATAAACCGGAATTGTCGGTTCAATGGGACCTGTCGGATAAACTGTTGTTGTCGGTTCAACCGAATCTGTCGGATAAATTGCTGTTGTCGGTTCAACCGGAACCGTTACATCTGATGCAGCCGACGCTTCAACAGCATTTTTGCCTGTTTCAAGTGCATATGCACTTGCAGGAATACCTGAAAAAGCCATTGTTAAAGCAAGGATTACAGCGGCTGATTTGAAAAATTTTCTTTTCATAAAATACCCTCCGTTTTTAAAATTAAAAAATAATCCTCGATTCACATTGCAAATCGAGGATTACAACTATTTATTTTTCCTCTCACAACGATGTAATAATTATACAAATTTATTCCATATAAGTCAAGAATTTGCCAAAAATCATTAGCTTTAACTTAATAAATTTAATATATTCACATCATCATTTCCAAACGGCCTTGCCGTTCTCAATTGTTACCTCACATTTTACATGAGGATTAAGAGTCCAATAATGCTTTTTCATCATATATGGGTTGTAGTCGGGAACCTTATAACCCGGAAGCTGTGCATCGGGATCACAGATGAGCCATTTTCCGTTGACAAGCACCTCTACCCAGCCGTGAGGACTGCCGAGCGTATCGCCAATTACAACTCTTGAGCGATAACCTGCGATTCTCGCCGTGCAGGCAAAAGCAGCAGCATATCTAAAGCAATTGCCTTTTTTATTCTTAAATAGGTCAATTGCAAGTGCAGGCAAATCAGCGGCTTTCTTCGGGTGGTCATAGGTACGGTGGTACGGGAAGTTCTTCGCCATATACAAGAAGCCTGTCTTCATTCTTTCATTAAGAGTATTGCCCTTGCAATAAGTCATCATATATTCTGCGGCAAGACGCATTTCTTCGCTTTCACAACAAACACCGTTCTTGTCGGCATAGTACCAACCTTCTCTCTTTGAACCGACAATTGTGTTTTTAACAACCTCGCCCTTTGAGTTATAGTAGTATCTCTTGCCGTTAATTTTCTGATAACCCGAACGGAACAATCCCTTGGAAAAATAGTAGGGTTTTCCGTTTACTGTAATTTTTCCGTCAGCAAGCGCACCGTTGTGATAGTACTTTGTATTTGAAATGTATGAACTGATAAGATTACCGTTCTTGTCAAGGCAACGCAATGTGTATGAATAGACATTACCCTTTTTAGCAGAAGTGTCTGTATATGATGTGCCTTCGGTTACATCGGCAAGCCTGCTCCATGATGTGTTTACGGTCTTTCTGTACAATCTGTAGCCTGCAGCGTCCGGCACGCTGTTCCACTTAACAAGATTTCCGTTTGCGGCTTTTGAAACCTTTGAAATTGCAGGCGGTGCGATAAATGTATTGCTTGTGCCATTTTTGTCATAACCGCTTACAAAATTACCCTTGCTGTCAAGACATCTTACGGTATAAGTGTATTTTGTTTCCGACTTGAGTTTATTATGAGTAAAGCTTGTTGCAGAAGTGTTGCCGAGAGCCTTCCAACTCTTATTTTTAAGATAGTAGACTCTGTATTTTGAAGCACCGCTGCATTTTCCCCAGCTAATCTTTGAACCGGTGGCAGTATTCTCAATTTTATTGATTGTCGGAGTTTTTACAAAGGTAACACTTTTGCCGTTATTAAAATAGCTTGCAAAATTGCCGTCTTCATCAACACATCTGACTGTATATGTATATGCAGTACCTGATTTAACATTTGTATCTTTAAATGTATTGTCTTCGGTATTGCCGATACGAGTCCAACCTGTATTTTTAGTCTTTCTGTAAACACGGTAGCCGTCAGCGTATTTAAGGGTATTCCACTTAATTTCAACACCGCCGTTAATATTAGCAAGTGACGAAATTTTAGGAGGATTCAGAAAAATATTGCTTGTGCCATTTTTGTCATAACCGCTTACAAAATTACCCTTGCTGTCAAGACATCTTACGGTATAAGTGTATTTTGTTTCCGACTTGAGTTTATTATGAGTAAAGCTTGTTGCAGAAGTGTTGCCGAGAGCCTTCCAACTCTTATTTTTAAGATAGTAGACTCTGTATTTTGAAGCACCGCTGCATTTTCCCCAGCTGATTTTTGAACCGGTTACGGTATTCTCAATTTTATTGATTGTCGGAGCTTTTACATATGTTACGGATTTTCCGCCATTGCAATAACTTACGAAGTTATTTTCAGCGTCAAGTGCTCTGAGAGTATAAGTATAGTTAATGCCTGACGCTGCTGTTGTGTCGGTAAATGAACCGCTGTCGGAGGTTCCGATTCGTTTCCAACCCGTATTTTTTGTCTTTCTGTAAATACGATAGCTGTCTATTGCAGAATTCTTGCTCCATTTAACAGTAACACCACCAAAAACATTCTGAAGTGAACTGATTACAGGCGGTGCAAAAAATGTATTTGAATATCCCTCTTTGTTGTAGTCACTTACAAATTTATTATTTTTGTCCATAGCTCTGACAGTGTAGCGATAAGTAACGCCGTTTCTTAATGAATTATGCGTAAAGTTAGTGGTTGTACTCTCGCCCACACGGCTCCATGACTTTCCGTTAAAAACATATACTCTGTACTTAACTGCACCGGAATAAGAATTCCAGCTAATTTTAGTGCCTGTGGAAGTATTTGAAAACCCACTGATTTGCGGATAGTTAATTGTCGGCTCACAAGGAACAGTCGGAACTGTTTCATCAGGACCGGTAGGCTCTTCGGCAGGAATAGTATTGTCCGAAACAACTTCCAAGCTAACTGCGTCTGTAGCTTTGTCAGATTCATTGTTTCCGTCATAAGCAAAGCCTGTCATAACACTCGTTGTTGTCATTAACAAAGCCAATGCTCCTGAAGTAACAATTGATAAAAATTTCCTCATACACTGCAACTCCTTACATTTTAAATATTGAACACATCAACATTTAAATACGATTTACATTTATTATAGCACTGCACTTATAAGATGTAAATAATACATTGAATTTTTGTGCTTTATGCATAATTATAATATATGATAATTTGTAATTATTGCTAATTCAAAGTGAAAATAAGTAGTATTTTAAATTCTGCACTTTATATTTTGGACTAAAATTGTGCAAACCGGAATAATTAAAACGGGCTTAGGCTTTATTTTCAGCCGTCTGCAATTACACTTTACTTTTTTTCGATTGTCCCAATTATTAACATTGAGTCATAATATTTAATATAAGAGCCGAAATACCCCGAACAGCTGTTGCCGTTCGGGGCGTCTCGGTTTATGTGAATTAAAAAGGATAGGTTAATTAAGCTACCGTGGATTATTCAACATCCTGCATAGCGTCGTAGCCTGTTTCGCCTGTTCTAACCTTAACAACATCTTCAACATCATAGATAAAGATTTTGCCGTCACCGATGTGACCTGTGTAAAGTGCCTTAACAGCCGCATCAACAACTGCCTTTACAGGAACCTTGCAAACTACGATTTCAACCTTCATCTTAGGAAGGAGGTTACTTTCAATAGCAACACCACGGTAATACTCTGCTTTACCCTTCTGAGCGCCACAGCCGAGTACCTGAGATACTGTCATACCTGTGATGCCGAGCTTATCCATTTCTTCTTTAAGAGCTTCAAGCTTTGACTGCTTGAGAAGAATGTCAATCTTAGTAATCTTTGTGCCATCGGTAGCCATATCATACTTGCCGGCAAGCTGAACGGGAACTGCCTGAGTTACAGGAACATTGCTGTCAACATCAAATGTTTCATCAAGTGAAGCTGTACCGACACCGATTGGCATAAAGTCTGCATATGCGCTGATAAGACCGTGCTCGCAGATATCGAGGCCCTTCATTTCTTCGTCCTTTGTAACACGAAGACCTACTGTCTTTTTGATGATTGTGAATACGATAATCATGCAAACAACTGTCCAAGCTACGATTGTAACAATACCGAGAGCCTGCTTACCAAGCTGAGCGAAACCGCCGCCGTAGAAAAGACCTGTGATACCGTTCTGACCGTTGCCTGTTGCGAAAAGACCTACTGCAAGGCCGCCCCACATACCGTTTACGCCGTGTACCGAGAATGCACCGACAGGATCATCTATTTTAAGCTTGATATCAACGAATTCAACTGCTACTACGATGAGGATACCTGAAACGATACCGATAACTGCTGCGCCGATTGCGTCAACATCTGCACAACCTGCCGTGATTGCTACAAGACCTGCGAGTGATGCGTTAAGACACATTGAAACATCAGGCTTGCCGTTCTTGATCCATGTAAAGAGCATGGTTGTTACTGTTGCAACTGCCGGAGCAATTGTTGTTGTAAGAAGAATCTGACCGAGACGAGCGCCGTCTTCAGCAGCGGCACCGTTAAAGCCGTACCATGCAAACCAAAGAATGAATACACCGAGAGCACCGAGTGTGATGCTGTGACCGGGGATAGCGTTTACCTTGCCGTTCTTGCCGTATTTACCGATACGGGGTCCGAGAATGATTGCGCCGACAAGTGCCGAGATACCGCCGACCATATGAATTACGATTGAACCTGCAAAGTCGATACAGCCGAGCTGTGCAAGCCAACCCTGACCGTTCCAAACCCAACCTGCTTCAATCGGGTAAACAACGAGTGAAATAATTGCGCTGTAAACACAGTATGCCGAGAATTTTGTACGCTCTGCCATAGCACCTGAAACGATAGTAGCTGCTGTAGCACAGAATACAAGCTGGAATACGAATGAGTTCCAATCAAAGTTCATCCAGTCTGTGAACATATTGAGGTTTGGAACACCGATGAATCCTGCAACATAGTCCTCAGACATCATAAGTCCGAAGCCTAACAGGCTGAATACAACCGTACCGATACAAAAGTCCATCAGGTTTTTCATAATGATGTTGCCTGCGTTTTTAGCTCTTGTAAAACCGGTTTCAACCATTGCGAATCCGCACTGCATAAAGAACACGAGTAATGCGCCGATCATAAACCAGACGCCTGTGCCTCCGTAAATTAGTTCTGCCATATAAATCTCTCCTTTTATCAAAATAACAAAAACGGCGTGGAGTTGACAGTTTAGTTCTGTCAATCACACGCCGTTGTGTTACCTGTTATACAATATAAATAATGTTATTTAGTATAAATAGAGGTTCTATCAATCACACACCGAAAAGAAGTTCGCCGTATGAAGGATAAGGCCAGTATTCCGAAGCTGTTTCTGTTTCCATTGCGTCACCGACAGCTCTGAGTTCCTGCATAAGTGCAAATACTGTTTCTCTGTAGTACTTAGCATACTTGAGGTTATCATCGCTGTAGTCGCTTGCCTTGATAACAGCCTCTTCAAGCTCTGCAGTTTTCTTTGAGAAACATACAAGTTTGTTTGAAAGGCTTGTAATAAGGTCTTCCTCAACACTTGTAGGAATAGCATCTGAAAGTGCCTTTTTGGCAAGTGCTGTATCCGTAAGATCTCTTACATATGATGTAACGGCAGGAAGAATGTTCTTCTTAGCCATATCAATCATTGTGAGAGCCTCAATGTTAATCTGCTTAGAATAGCTTTCAAGCTCAATTTCATATCTTGCGCGGATTTCGTCTGCCGAACAAATCTTATTCTTAACAAAGAGGTCAATATTCTTCTTGTCAAGGAAGTGTTCCATTGCGTCAGGGAGTGACTTGAGGTTAAGAAGTCCTCTTCTTTCAGCCTCTTCAACCCACTCGGGAGCGTAGTTGTTGCCGTTGAAGATAATGTTCTGATGCTCTGTGAATACTTTCTTAACAAGAGCCTTGATAGCTGCGTCCATATCATCCGCATCTTTAAGCTCATCGTAGAACTCTGAAAGTTCTTCGGCTACCATAGTGTTGAGCATATAGTTAGGACAGGCAATGTTAAGTGAAGAACCAAGTGCTCTGAATTCAAACTTGTTACCTGTGAATGCAAAAGGTGATGTACGGTTACGATCCGATGTGTCCTTCATAAAGTCAGGAAGAACATCAACGCCTGTTCTCATCTTCTGCTTACCCTTGCTTACATATTCTCTGTCATTGATGATTGAATCAACGAGTTCGCCGAGGTCATCACCGAGATACATTGAAATGATTGCAGGCGGTGCTTCATTAGCGCCGAGACGGTGGTCGTTACCTGCCGATGCAACCGTGATTCTGAGAAGATCCTGATACTCGTGAACAGCCTTTACAACTGCTGCAAGGAAAAGCTGGAACTGAAGGTTGTTTTCAGGAGTCTTGCCGGGATCAAGAAGGTTTTCGCCTGTGTTGGTTGAAATTGACCAGTTGTTGTGCTTACCCGAACCGTTAACACCTGCGAACGGCTTTTCGTGAAGAAGACAAACAAGGCCGTGTCTTTCGGCAACCTTCTTCATAACTTCCATTGTAAGCTCGTTGTGGTCGGTTGCAATGTTTGTTGTTGTGAAGATAGGAGCAAGCTCGTGCTGTGAAGGAGCAACTTCGTTATGCTTTGTCTTTGCAAGGATACCGAGTTTCCAGAGTTCCTCGTCAAGGTCTTTCATATAAGCAGCAACTCTTGTCTTGATTGCACCGAAGTAATGGTCGTCAAGTTCCTGTCCTTTAGGAGCTTTTGCACCGAAAAGTGTTCTGCCTGTATAAATAAGATCCTCTCTCTGGTCGTAAGCGTCCTTATCAATAAGGAAGTATTCCTGCTCCGGACCTACTGTTGTTGTAACTCTTGTAACATCGTCTTTGCCGAGAAGATGAAGAATCTTTACAGCCTCTGTATTGATTCTCTCCATTGAACGAAGAAGAGGAGTTTTCTTATCGAGAACCTCGCCTGTATAAGAACAGAATGCTGTAGGAATGTAAAGTGTTCCGTCCTTAACGAATGCATATGATGTCGGATCCCATGTTGTATAACCTCTTGCCTCGAATGTGGCACGAATACCGCCGCTTGGGAAAGAAGAAGCATCAGGCTCGCCCTTTACAAGCTCTTTACCTGAGAACTCCATGATAACCTGACCTTCACCGTTCGGTGCGATAAAGCTGTCATGCTTTTCGGCTGTGATACCTGTCATCGGCTGGAACCAGTGTGTGTAGTGGGTACAACCCATTTCAACTGCCCAGTCCTTCATAGCAGCCGCAACAACATTTGCAACGCTGAGGTCAAGCGGTTCACCGTTCTGGATTGTCTTTTTCAAAGCCTTGTAAGTTGACTTTGGAAGTCTTTCCTGCATCTTCTGATCATTAAATACCATGCTGCCAAAAATTTCGGGAACTTTTGCCATTTTAATTCTCTCCTATCCATTTTGAAAATAAATTTTAATGGTCTGATTTTTGCTTTATAAAAACAGAAAAGGACACTGTAAGCCTCAGCTCACAGCGCCCTTGCTGTCTTCGATGTTGTTAGTATATTCCACTTTTGCGAATTTGTCAATACATTTTTTGAAAAAAGTTTTGAAATTGCAAGTTTTATTAAATTTCCTGCAAAATTAAGCTGAAACACCAATAAGAGTTGCATATTTTCTACAACAATCACAGTAAAATGAAAGTTTTACCCTTAAAAGTTGCAATTTTCCTCTATTTTCCCTTGACAAAGCACAATGTATAGTTATATAATCTAAGTGCTGATTTTCCTTAATCAAAGACGACAAGGCATTTCAGAATATCAGCCGACCTGCACATTCACCTTTGCAGGATATGATACAGGCTGAGCATAGCGGTTTTACCGCTGAGAAGAGATCGGGCATTTTACAATTACATATATATGATTGATTATTAACCGGCAGAACATTAATTGCCACTTTGAACCGATAAGTTTACGAAAGCAAACTTCCTTTTACATATATATGTATATAAAAAGTCCGCTGAATAATTTTTGTGATTAACAGGAAAGGGTGATCATTAATGGAACAGACAGTCAGAGAGAACAACAAGACTCTGTATTCTCCGAAGTTTGAACATGATAACTGCGGTATCGGAGCTGTTGTTAATATTAAGGGTATCAAGTCACACGACACCGTGGCAAACGCTCTGACAATTGTTGAAACTCTCGAACACAGAGCAGGTAAGGATGCCGAAGGCAAAACAGGTGACGGCGTAGGTATTCTTCTTCAGATTTCACACAAATTTTTTAAGAAGGCAGCTGCTGAAATCGGCATTAAGCTCGGTTCCGAAAGAGATTACGCTGTAGGTATGTTCTTCTTCCCTCAGAATGAGCTTGCAAGAAATCAGGCAAAGAAGATGTTTGAAATCATTGCAGAAAAAGAAGGTCTTACAGTTCTCGGCTGGAGAAATGTTCCGTCAAAGCCCGAGGTACTCGGTCACAGAGCTGTTGAATGTATGCCTGCAATTATGCAGTGCTTTATCAAAAGACCTCACGGCGTAAAGAGAGGTCTTCCGTTCGACAGAAAGCTCTATGTTGCAAGAAGAGTTTTTGAACAGAGTAATGAAGACACATATGTAGTTTCGCTTTCAAGCAGAACTATTGTATATAAGGGTATGTTCCTTGTAGGCGATCTTCGTAACTTCTTTCTTGATCTTCAGGACGAGGATTACGAGTCTGCAATCGCTATGGTTCACTCCCGTTTTTCAACCAACACAAATCCAAGCTGGCAGAGAGCTCATCCTAACAGAATGATTGTTCACAACGGTGAAATCAACACAATCAGAGGCAACGCTGACAAGATGCTTGCCCGTGAGGAAACAATGCGTTCAGAGCATCTCAAGGGCGACCTTGACAAGGTTATTCCTGTTGTAAACACAGAGGGTTCAGACTCTGCAATGCTTGATAACACACTTGAATTTCTCGTAATGAGCGGTATGGAGCTTCCTCTTGCCGTTATGATTACAATTCCGGAGCCGTGGGATAATAACGGCACAATGAGCCAGAAGAAAAAGGACTTCTATCAGTATTATGCAACAATGATGGAGCCATGGGACGGTCCTGCGTCAATCCTTTTCTCTGACGGTGACATTATGGGTGCGGTTCTTGACCGTAACGGTTTGCGTCCGTCAAGATACTACATCACGGATGACGGCAACCTCATTCTTTCATCGGAAGTCGGCGCACTTCCGATTGATCCCGCAAAGATTGTTACAAAGGAAAGACTTCGCCCGGGCAAAATGCTCCTTGTCGATACGGTTCAGGGCAGACTCATTGATGACGATGAACTCAAAGAGTATTATGCGTCAAAACAGCCTTACGGCGAATGGCTCGACAGTAATCTTGTTTGTCTTAAAGACCTCAAAATTCCTAATATGAAGGTTGAGGAGCATTCATATAAAGAAAGACAAAAACTCCAGAAGGCTTTCGGATATACCTACGAAGATGTTATGACATCAATCCTTCCTATGGCAAAGAACGGCACAGAGTCAATTGCCGCAATGGGTACAGACAGTCCGCTTGCAGTTCTTTCAAAAGAACCGCAGCCGCTTTTCAACTACTTCAAACAGCTCTTTGCACAGGTTACAAACCCGCCGATTGACGCAATCCGTGAGGAAGTTGTAACATCAACAACAATTTATATCGGTGAGGACGGCAACATCCTTGAGGAGCGTCCCGAAAACTGCAAGGTTATGAAGATTCACAACCCGATTCTTACATCAACCGATATTCTCAAAATCAAGAATATGCACATTCCGGGCTTTAAGGTTGCGGTTATCCCGATTCTCTACTACAAGAACACAAGACTTTCAAAGGCTGTTAAGCGACTTTTCATTGAAGCTGACAAGGCTTACAATGACGGTGCAAATATTCTTATCCTCTCCGACAGAGGAGTTGACGAAAACCATCTTGCAATTCCGTCACTTCTTGCAGTATCCGCTCTTCATCAGCACCTTGTTGCAACAAAGAAGAGAACCTCACTTGCAATGGTACTTGAAAGCGGTGAGCCGAGAGAAGTTCATCATTTTGCAACACTTCTCGGCTACGGTGCAAGTGCAATCAACCCGTATCTTGCTCAGGAAACAATTCACGAGCTTATCGGTGATGACCTTCTTGACAAGGACTACTACGCAGCAGTTGACGATTACAACAGCGCAGTTCTCCATGGCATCGTAAAGATTGCGTCAAAAATGGGTATTTCAACAATCCAGTCATATCAGGGCTCACAGATTTTTGAGGCTATCGGTATAGGCAAGGATGTTATTGACGAATACTTCACAGGCACAGTCAGCAGAATCGGCGGTATCACAATCAAGGATATCGAAAAGAATGTTGACAAACTTCACACAGCGGCATTTGATCCGCTTGACCTCGGTGTAAGCGATGAGCTTGAATCCCGTGGTTCACACAAGTTCAGAAGCGGCAAAGAGGAACACCTCTACAATCCGCAGACTATATATATGCTCCAGCAGGCAACAAGAACAGGCGACTATGAGCTTTACAAAAAGTATTCTCATATGATTTCCGAAGAAATGGATCCTGTAAACATCAGAGGTCTTTTCGACTTCAACTTTGCGGAAACTCCTGTTCCGCTTGATGAGGTTGAAAGCGTTGATTCAATCGTAAAGCGTTTCAAGACAGGCGCTATGTCCTACGGTTCAATCTCACAGGAGGCTCACGAAACACTTGCGATTGCAATGAATCAGCTTCACGGCAAGTCAAACTCCGGTGAGGGCGGCGAAAGCCTTGAACGACTTCTCACAAAAGGACAGAAGGTTGACAGATGTTCTGCAATCAAGCAGGTTGCGTCAGGTCGTTTCGGTGTTACATCAAGATACCTCACATCTGCAAACGAAATTCAGATTAAAATGGCTCAGGGTGCAAAGCCGGGCGAAGGCGGACATCTTCCGGGCAAAAAGGTTTATCCCTGGATTGCAAAAACCCGTCATTCAACACCCGGTGTATCGCTCATCTCTCCCCCACCGCACCACGACATTTACTCAATCGAGGACCTTGCACAGCTTATCTACGACCTCAAAAATTCTAACAAAGACGCAAGAATCTCTGTTAAGCTCGTTTCGGAATGCGGTGTAGGTACGGTTGCCGCAGGCGTTGCAAAAGCAGGTGCAGGCGTAATCCTTATTTCAGGTTATGACGGCGGTACAGGCGCTGCTCCGAGAAACTCAATCTACAATGCAGGTCTGCCGTGGGAACTCGGTCTTGCCGAGGCTCATCAGACACTCATTATGAACGACCTTCGTAACAAGGTTGTTATTGAAACCGACGGTAAGCTTATGAACGGCCGTGATGTTGCAATTGCAGCAATGCTCGGTGCAGAGGAATTTGGTTTTGCAACTGCTCCGCTTGTAACTCTCGGTTGTGCAATGATGAGAGTATGTAACCTTGATACCTGCCCGTTCGGTGTTGCCACACAGAACCCCGAGCTCAGAAAAAGATTCTGCGGCAAGCCCGAATATGTAATAAACTTTATGAAGTTTGTAGCAAGCGAACTTCGTGAATATATGTCAAAGCTCGGCGTAAAAACCGTTGATGAGCTTGTCGGAAGAATTGACCTCATCAAGAGAAAAGAAGGCATCACAGGACAGGCTGCCGAGGTTGACCTTTCTAACATTCTTGATACAAACTTTGTTTCGGAAAAGGTTGAATACAACAAAAAGAGCCTTTATGATTTCAAACTTGAATCAACACTTGACGAGAGAATCCTCTGCAAAGAATTTGCAAAGGTTCTTGCAAAAGGCACAAAGAAAAAGGTTGAAGTCAATGTTAAGAACACTGACCGTTCATTCGGTACAATCTTCGGTTCTGAGGTTACAAGAAAGCATTACAACAACCTTGATGACGATACATTTACAGTAGTCTGCAACGGTTCGGGCGGTCAGAGCTTTGGCGCATTCATTCCAAAAGGACTCACACTTGAACTCGTGGGCGACTCAAACGACTACTTCGGCAAGGGACTTTCAGGCGGTAAGCTGGTAGTTTATCCTCCGAAGAACTCAACATTTGACGCAGGTAACAACATCATCATCGGTAATGTTGCACTTTACGGCGCAACAAGCGGCAAGGCATTCATCAACGGTGTTGCAGGCGAGCGTTTCTGCGTAAGAAACTCAGGCGCAACGGCAGTTGTTGAGGGTGTCGGCGACCACGGTTGTGAATATATGACAGGCGGCAGAGTTGTTGTTATAGGCAAAACAGGCAAAAACTTTGCCGCAGGTATGTCCGGCGGTGTTGCCTATGTTCTTGATGAAGAAAGAGATCTTTACACAAAGCTCAACAAAGAAATGGTTCTCTTCTCTGAGGTAACAGAAAAGTACGATATAATCGAACTCAAAACGCTTATAGAAGAACATGTTGCAGCAACAGGTTCACAGAGAGGCAAGAAAATCCTTGATAACTTTGACGAGTATCTTCCGAAATTCAAGAAGATTATTCCGCACGACTACAAGAGAATGATGGCTGCAATTGCCGCTTATGAAGAAAAAGGTCTTACAAACGAGCAGGCACAGATTGAAGCTTTCTACGAAATTGTGAATAATAAATAAGGAGGGGACATCAATGGGAAAACCAACAGGATTTATGGAATATAAGCGTGAGGATGCTCCGGCATACTCCGTAAAAGAGAGAATCAAAAATTTTGACGAGTTTCACGATCCCCTCAGCAAAGAGGATCAGCAAAAACAGGGTGCAAGATGCATGGACTGCGGTGTGCCTTTCTGTCAGGCAGGAATGCAGATCGGTTCTGCATTCTCAGGCTGTCCGCTTAACAACCTCATTCCCGAATGGAACGACCTTATCTACAAGGGCAACTGGGAACAGGCTTACAACCGTCTTAAGGTTACAAACAACTTCCCCGAATTTACATCCCGTGTATGTCCTGCTCTCTGTGAAAAGGCATGCACCTGCGGTGCAAACGGTGACGCTGTCAGCGTAAGAGCCAACGAATACGGAATCATTGAAAATGCCTATGAAGAAGGTCTTGCAGACGCAAGAATTCCAAAGGTAAGAACAGGCAAGAAAATTGCAATCATCGGTTCGGGTCCATCGGGACTTGCCGCTGCCGACCAGCTCAATCAGCGCGGTCATTCTGTAACGGTATTTGAACGCAATGACAGAGTAGGCGGTCTGCTTATGTACGGCATTCCGAATATGAAGCTTGAAAAAGATGTTATCGAACGCAAGATTAACATTATGGAAGAAGAAGGCGTAACCTTTGAAACCTGCTCAAATGTCGGCAAAGACATCAAAGCAAGCGAAATTCTCAAGGACTTTGACCGTGTAATCCTTGCTTGCGGTGCATCAAATCCGAGAGATATCAAAGTTCCCGGCAGAGAGGCTAACGGCATTCACTTTGCCGTTGACTTCCTCAAATCAACAACAAAGTCACTTCTTGACTGCAACCTCAGAGAGGGTACATTCATCAGCGCAAAAGGCAAGAATGTAATGGTAATCGGCGGCGGCGACACAGGTAACGACTGCGTCGGCACAAGCATCAGACACGGTGCAAAATCCGTTCTTCAGCTTGAAATGATGCCTAAGCTTCCCGACACAAGAAGTGCCGATAACCCATGGCCGCAATGGCCGAGAGTCTGCAAAACAGACTACGGTCAGGAAGAGGCTATTGAAGTTTACGGTCACGATCCACGAGTTTATCAGACAACCGTTAAGCAGTTCATTGCTGACAAGAACGGTAATCTTGTAGGTGCGGAGCTTGTTAAGCTCAAACCCGAAAAGGATGCTAAAACAGGCAGACTTATGATGAAAGAGGTTGAAGGCTCAGAGTACAAGGTTGATGTTGAACTCGTACTCATTGCGGCAGGATTCCTCGGCAGTGAAAACTATGTAACCAAGGCATTCGGTGTTGAAACAAACGCAAGAACCAATGTTGCAACGGCAGAAGGCTCACACAAGACAAATGTTGAAAATGTATTTGTTACAGGCGATATGCACAGAGGACAGTCACTTGTTGTCTGGGCGATTCGTGAGGGCAGAGATGTTGCCAAAGAGGTTGACGAAAGCCTTATGGGATACACAAATCTTTAATTGATTACAAATAACCTGATAATCCTCAATTTTTCGATATACCGGTTAATAATCAGAAAGCGCAGGAGCGGATTTCCCTCCTGCGTTTTTCTTTGTCATTTAGGGTTTGTTTCTGTTGCATATCAATATGATTGATGATAAAATAAAGAATATATACAATGCAATAAAATGTGAGGAAATATTATGAGCAACAGACCTGAAACCAACAAACAAAGCTGTCCCGTTTACAAAAAATGCGGCGGTTGTCAACTGCAAAATCTGTCATATCCCGAACAGCTTGAATTCAAGCAGAAGAAAGTCGAAAAACTTCTCAAACGCTTTTGCACCGTTGAAAAAATTATCGGAATGAAAACTCCCTACCACTACCGCAACAAGGTTCAGGCGGCTTTTTATACGGACAAAAAGGGCAAAATCATTTCGGGTGTGTATCAGTCTGGCAGTCATCATGTTGTCGGGATTGACAGCTGTCAGACAGAGGATGTTATTGCCGACAAAATCATCGTTGCAGTACGCAAGCTCCTCCCCTCTTTCAGAATGACAACCTATAACGAGGACACAGGCAAAGGTTTTCTCCGTCACATTCTTGTGAAAAGAGGCTTTGCGACAAATCAGATTATGCTTGTGCTTGTGACAGGTACACCTGTTTTTCCGTCAAAAAACAATTTTGTAAAGGCGATTCTGAAACAGTTTCCCGAAATCACAACCATTGTGCAAAATATAAACCCCTACCGCACCAACCTTGTACTCGGTGACAATCAGAAAGTGCTGTACGGCAAGGGTTATATTGAGGATATTCTCTGCGGTTGCAGGTTCAGAATTTCGCCGAAAAGCTTTTACCAAATTAACCCCGTTCAAACCGAAGTTTTGTACGGCAAAGCAATTGAATTTGCAAATCTCAAAAGCAACGAAACCGTGCTTGACACCTACTGCGGAATCGGCACAATCGGCATAATTGCCGCCAAAAACGGCGCAGGCAATGTTATCGGTGCAGAGCTTAACGGCGATGCCGTGAGGGATGCAATCGTAAACGCAAGAGCAAATAATCTGAAAAATATCCGTTTCTACAAAGCCGATGCGGGCGAGTTCATGAGAGAAGCTGCAGACGAGGACGAAAAGCCCGATGTTGTGTTTATGGATCCGCCAAGAGCCGGAAGTGACCGAAAATTTCTCGACTCACTAATCAAAATGTCTCCGAAAAAGGTTGTCTATGTTTCCTGCAATCCCGAAACATTGGCAAGAGATTTAGCCTACCTAACCCAAAACAGCCCCTACAAAGCCCAAAAAATCCAACCCGTAGATATGTTCCCCCACACCGCACACATTGAGACGGTAGTCTTGATGTCAAGAAAATGATTAAGCAATATAAAATTCGGCTTGTTTGCTGACTTTTTCTAAATCTAAAATTATATATTTAACCATCAAAAGCACTCGGGTATATCTTATGGAAACATATCCAATGCAAAATTTCGTTCAGGTTGTAGCCTCGGATTAGATAATGCAAATTGAGTGAGTGGATTAGATGTCAGTGTGTTTGGAGAGAATTTTATAGGACAAAAAGCTGACAGGCAATCCTGCAATTCGACCGTTTTGAGGGGTTCATGAACAGTGAAATAGATGTTAATAGAAATTAGATAAATCGGAATTTATGGAGGATAAAGCTGATGAACAACAAAAGGATAATTATAGGAGTCACTATTGGAATAATCGCAGCAATACTTTGGAGCGTTGTTTTTATAAATGTCTTAAATAGCATGGCTGGAATTGGAATCGGAATATGTCTGGGTATATCTTTTGGTATATCTGGCAGTCTTATTTTTTCAAAAAAAGATAAAGATAAATGATGATACAACTTCCAGTTTGCCAACTTGCCCTTTGAGAAGAGAATTTTACAAAAGAAGTGATCTCTATGTTCTCAGGCGAGAAAGTTCTTGAAGATTTACGGTGTGATAACAGCCTGATGAAAACAATGGTTGACCGCTTCGGAGAAGATGTGACAGACCAATATCAAACCGGACGAAGTGCATATTTGCGACTGGGACAATTATTTATGAGATTATTTGCTGGATTGCTATAAGAATCTGATGAAACGACCTTTCAAAAAACAGTTGATTTAGAAGTTAACTTTTTTTGAAAGGCCGTTTTTGCTATATCTAACAGTCTGTTGTACAAAGAAGATTTTGCATGGATTAAAAAACAAACCTTGTTGAGGTTAAATTGAGTTTTCCATTGTATTGTATTGTTAATGAATAAGAATGAGAAAAAGAACAGACAATGCTGAATGCTCTGGAAACAAGAATATCTGAGTATAGTATGTAAGTTCATAACAGAATGAAAGGAGCGATTCAAATGAGCAATTTGGAAAATTATATGAAACAGCAAGCAATTTTTTGTGAACAAAATGATAGCATTAGTAAGAATCTGGTATTCAGAGTATGGTGTAAAAAGAGGATTACGAGATGAAAAAGGAGGAAGAAGATCGTGTTTCAAATATTAATTGTAGAAGATGATAAAGAATTAAGCCAGCTATTCCAAAATGTGCTTGAGAAGAATGGATATCAGGTCAAAAGTGCATCGGATGGAGCACTGGCATTAGAAATATTGGATAAAGAGTATATTGATCTGATCATTTCCGATATTATGATGCCGGTTATGGATGGTTATGAACTGGTGTCGGAACTCCGTTCAGCTGGATATCAGATACCGGTACTTATGATCACTGCGAAAGGTTCCTTTGATGATATGCGCCAGGGATTTCTTTCGGGAAGTGACGATTATATGGTAAAACCGGTAAATGTGAATGAAATGGTTTTAAGAGTCGGAGCACTGCTTCGCCGTGCACAGATACTGAATGAACACAAAATTGTGATCGGTTCAACAGAGTTTGATTATGATGCAATGACGGTTACAACTGATAAGGAAAGTCTTGTTTTGCCTAAAAAAGAATTCCTGCTTTTATATAAGCTTGCAGCTTCGCCAGGCAGAACATTTACAAAACAACAGTTGATGGATGAAGTATGGGGATACGAGACGGAAGCAGACCCACATACGATAGAGGTACATATAGGAAGAATCAGAGAGCATTTTAAAGATAACCCTGATTTTGAAATCGTAACAATGCGTGGAATTGGATACAAGGTGGTGAAAAAATAATGGAACAAAAGAAAGAAAAAGGATTGCGGATCCGATCCTGTCTGACCGGTGCAATCTGGCTGGCACTTGTATTTTCAACAGTCATATCTGCTTTATTATTTGCTTTTTTGAATCATTTTTTTAATCTGCCGGGCAGCATATCTGTGCTTGGCTGGCTTTTGATTTTCAATACATTGATTGCAGGGCTGATCACTTCCTTTATTAATGCAAAGTTACTGGAACCAATTACCAGACTTAGTAAAGCAATGAAGGAAGTTTCTCAGGGAGATTTTGAACAGCATTTGGAAACGAACAGCCGTATAGCAGAAGTTGGAGAATCTTATCAAAGTTTTAACGTTATGACAAAAGAACTTCGTGCAACAGAGGTGCTGCAGATGAATTTTGTATCTGATGTTTCTCATGAGTTTAAGACCCCGATTAATGCCATTGAAGGATATACAATGCTGCTTCAGGGAGAAGAACTGTCTCCGGATCAAGAGAAATATGTAGAAAAAATCTTATTTAACACCCAAAGACTTTCCGGATTGGTTGGTAATATTTTGCTGTTATCCAAGTTAGAGAATCAGAATATACCAATGAAAAAAACAGAATATCGTCTGGATGAACAGATCCGCCAGGCATTTCTTTCATTGGAAACAAAATGGACAGAAAAAGAAATTGGTTTTCAGGTAGAATTGGAGGAAGTTAAATATACTGGGAATGAAGGACTTTTTATGCATATCTGGATAAATCTTTTGGATAATGCGATTAAGTTCAGCCCTTCAAAGGGGACAATTACGATGTTTCTGAGACAAGAACAGGATTCTGTTAAATTCATTCTGGAAGATGAAGGACCAGGAATAGAGGATGATGTAAAATCCAGAATATTTGACAAGTTCTATCAGGTAGATGGATCTCATAAAGCAGAAGGAAATGGCCTAGGTCTTGCACTTGTAAAACGGATTGTAGATAGTGCCGGAGGAACAATCAAAGCAGAAAACCGTGAATATGGTGGATGCAGATTTGTTGTAGAGCTGCCAAAGCAGAAAGATGAGATTATATAGTTTTAAGATAAATTAGAAGATTGGATGATTTATATGACATTTTATCAGGAGTTGCAGTTAAATCAGGCAGGTTCTAAAAACCTGTTGAAAAAGAGTAAAACACTAAAAGAAAAATTATATCATATGTGGGTATATCTGGTGAAGATAGCTGTTACAATGGCATTTTGTTTTTTCTTTGTTAGTATTTTCAGCATCCTATTTGGAAATGAGAACAGCATTGTAGGTGTAGTAGTCTTATTATGTCTCATGGTGTTTAGAAATGCGGATCTGGGGATCCACACCGGACAATCTACGATGCTTTTGGCTTTGTTCTTTGTAATTATGACTGTATGTCCGCATTTAGCAAATCAGTTTTCACCGGTATTGGGAATGCTGTTAAATATTGCGGCACTGGCTGTGTTGATTCTGTTCGGATGCCATAATCCATTCATGTTTAATCAATCTACATTGGTTCTTGGGTATCTGCTGCTATATGGTTATGATGTTACGGGAAAAAGCTATCAGATGCGATTAGTCGGAATGGCTTTAGGTGCAGCACTTACCTGCTTCGTATTTTATCGAAATCATAAAAACAGAACTTATAAAAGTAATCTGAAAGATCTGATACAAGAATTTGATATCACTTCTTCCAGAACAAAATGGCAGATATGTCAGATTTTATGCGTACCGATTGTCCTTTGCATTGCAGAACTTTGTAATATGCCACGTGCAATGTGGGCTGGTATTGCGGCCATGTCCGTGATTTTGCCGTCTATGGAAGATATGCACTACAGAGTCCGTAAAAGGATTGTCGGAAATATTGCAGGTGTTATATGTTTTACAGTATTATATTTTCTGCTTCCTTCGTCAATCTATGCATATATAGGAATTCTTGGTGGAATCGGTGTAGGATTTTCAGCACAATATGGCTGGCAGGCAGTATTTAACACATTTGGTGCTTTAGCCATTGCTGCAGAGACTTATGGACTACAAGGAGCAGTTAGTCTTAGAGTGATTCAAAATGTTTTTGGTGTTGTGTTTGCTTTAGCATTTTGTGTTATATTTTATTGGTTTATGTCTAAAAAAAAGGAAAGTGATGTGACCGTACATGCAGAGTGAAGTGAATCAGGAAGAAAATTTGAATAGAATTATTACGGTTCCTAGATAAGGTTTTTTATGATGAAAACAGTATATCATATGCGGTCATGCATTGAAAATACTGTTCAGTTAAGAAATGCTGTATTTTTTAGGTGCACTAATGTGTAGAAAGCAGGTGTATGATGAGTTCAAATCATTTTTTGGGGTATGACAAAAAGACAGATTGCATATCTGCCTCATAATGGAGTATAATGGTAACGAGATTTATGCAACCCGATACATGAAATTCCTATTTCTCTTTGGACGGAGGTGGATAGGATAATTTCGATTGTACCTGACAGGTGTCAGATACTTTTGTATGAGAAGCATGGTCTCTGTTTCGTTACCACCGTGTTTGAGATATGCCCTGCATATGTTTACTGCGATGGCGAAATTAATTTTATAGACGTGTTTGGTATTTTTAGATGTTTTTACCACAGTGTGAGAAGTCACTAATTCACAGAAATTATACAGAATCATACGGGAATTGATTTCCTGAAGGATTCCATCATACTTGCTGTGCCCCAGATCAATCAGAATGCCGTCCGTCTCATGAAGGAGCTTTACGGCATCGACATGGAGAAAAAGCAGTATTCTAAGCTGATATCAAGCATCCCGGAGCCAGACATCTCCATCTCCATGGGTTGTGATGTAGGTTGTCCGTTTATTGGCAGAGCGTTTGATGACAACTGGAAACTTGAAGATCCGACAGGAAAAACGGATGATGATTTCAGGGGGGTTATACAGCAGATCGAGAAGAATATTCTAGAATTAAAGAAAAAATGATTGCAATATAAATTCCAGTTTGTAGGGATGACATGAAAAATGAAGTTTAAGGAACAGAGCTTTACCCTGTTTGCCTATACAAATTATAGGACAATTCAAGGTTGTCACAGGCTCGAACCACTAGATTTTAAGGAAAAAGGTGCGTTCCACCATTCCCTTGTACAATAGGGGTTGAGTATGTTTTTCGTTGAACAACCGTGCCACATCGAGTGCGTGGTTCTGTTGACTAAGGTACACAGGTAAGAGTGTGAAACAGGCTTTGGATCATATAATTTAAGACACAACGAAACAAGACACAACAAAGCAGAGCACAATAAAACAAAATTTAAACCCCGAAGTCTGTAAAAACTTCGGGGTTTGGTGTCTTCATTAGGCTATTCAACTAACTTATGCAGCTGCAAACTTTTCGCCTGTTTTGCCGTATCCGTCAACATTTACGATATACTTTTGAACAGCTGTTGCATCCTTAACTGTAATCACACCGTCAACATCAACATCTGCTAACTTCTGATTTACATTATCTAACTGTGCCTTATTTACTATGTATTTCTGCACTATTGTTGCGTCAACAATAGTAATCAAGCCGTCATTATTCACATCGCCGTAAATCATACCATCAAAAGGATCTGTAGGTTGAACAGAGGGATTGGGGAAAACAGATTTGTCAAGAACGCTGACTACGCCATTTTCCTTAGCCATGTCATAGTTAGGAAGTCCGCCGTATTCATACTTGCCTGTTTCCTCGTTCTTGCCGTAGAAGAAGTAGAATTCACCGCCGTACATCACCTTACCGCTGAGAACACTAACATCATAGTCGTTAGGATTGATAACAAAAATCATATTATTGAATGTCATTGAGATACCAAGGTCAAAATCTGTATCAATAAAGAAGTTATCCTTGAAGTTGCCGAGGAATGTCTTATCATTACCCTCAACAGCCTCCTGAGCCTTTGCCCAGAATTCACCGTCAAGTAATTTGTCATAATAAGTACTGTCACCTTCCGAATAGTAATCACAACACACATCCTTTGTCTGCATAGCAGCCTTAAACTGTTCCTCACCAAACTCGAAAGTTACTTTACCTGTTTCTGCATCTTCTTCTCTTTCACCGCCGTTAAGGCAGTTGTTGAAAATAATAGCAGGAACATCTGAAGGAATGTCAATATAGAAGATGTTAGCGTCAGCGTCATAAACCTGCATCTTGTATCCCGGCCAAGGAGCAGCCTGTGATGATCCGCCATTAAACACGCATGCGTCTGAACCGTTCCACCAAAAAATGCCGGCAGAGTCTGCGCCGAATTTTTCATTTTTCCAAGATTCCGGCATTACAAAATAAAGTCTTTTGGTAGCCGTTCCCTCACTTGGAACATAGCGATCGTCGTTGTCAATTGCCGCATATACTCCCGAAATGCCAACTACGGCAACAGAAAGCACCATTGCGATTGACAGAAGCATGCTTATAAGTTTTTTCGTCATAAAAAAAACTCCTCTCTTATTTTGTTAAATTTAATAAGCTTTGTGAAATCGTATTACATTCCACTTTTAACCTTAAATAAATAATATAACCAACAAAACATTTTGTCAATAGAATTTAAGGCAATTCATACATTTTTTGTAAATTTTCACTATAACAATAAATTTTTTCTCTGCATATAATTTAAAATTCTGCAAAAAATAAAACCACCTCACGGAAAGGTGGTTTTTATTATGAGTTTTTACGATGTTAATCATAACGAGGGACAGCACGAAAAATATCCGATTGAGTTGCCGTCACGAAACAGCAAAAAGGAAATTTCCCCTATTGTTGATGTTACGGAACACGAGGTTTATCCGCTTGAGTTTGCAAACTGTCACAGGACAAAGCCTCGTTTTGACACAAACGGTGACATCACCGAAATTGTGACTACCGAAACAGAAGCTGAAACGGAAGAGCGAACCACTCACGAACAGCATAAGTAGGGACATACAAAAATCTTGTGTCGGAGCTTACTGCTCCGACATTTCCTTTTATGCCGAGTTGCGAACAAATTATCCTTGCCCTGAGCTGATGAAAGCCGTCCGTCACAATCGTAATATCGGTATTAAGGTCGTTATCCTCAATAATTTTCATTGAATTTCTTATATTCTCGGTTGTATTGGTTGACTTGTCCTCCATATAAAGTCTTGAAGAATCAATGCCCGACTCCGTCAGCACATTGTACATACATTGCGCCTCACTCATAATCTCGTCACTTCCCTGTCCTCCGCTGAGAACGGCATTTGCGTTTAGAGAATCGTCAAGATATGATTTTGCGGCGTCAATTCTGCCACGCAAAATTACCGACGGTCCCCATGGCTTAACCTGAGCACCGAGGACAATTGCAGTTGAGTTTTCGGGCGGTGCCTGACAGGTTGCCCATACCATTGCAGAGGTGACAATCGCACCGTAAACGGCAAAAGCGATAAAGCCGATATTCACTACACGAAAAACTATTTTAGTAAACAAATGCTTAAAGCAAAATGCCTTTATTGCTCCGTGAACGGGCGGAATTAACACGCACAACAGCCACAGACACAAAAAAGTTCCTGCTATATTGCCCGGGTTGATAATTCCGTGAGTCATAGGGATTACGAAAAAGCCGAGAAACACAACTGCCACGGCAATGCCGATTATGCGTAAAATTAACATCACCATTTTCAAAATATCACCCGACCTGTTAAATTTCTTTCATCTTATCAAACTCATTGTACATATTTTCAAGAGTTGACAAACGGTCAATAAACGGAGTGTCAACAGCGCCCTCAAAGCACGATTCTTTTTTGCTTTTGAGAACCTCCATTGCAGATTTGTCGGGATTGTTGATTGTTCCGGCACCTGCAACACAACCGCCGGGGCAAGCCATACCCTCAAGCAGATAGCCGTTGTACTTGCCTGCCTTTGCCATACGCAAAAGCTTTACGCACTCGTCAAGTCCCTGTGCATTGGCAACCTTGACCTCTCTTTCGGGATCAAGCTTGTGGATTGCATTGACAACAGCCTTTGCAACACCGCCGCTTACGGCAAAGCCTCTGCCGTCTGCGCTTGAGAATGAGAGCGGTTTTTCGTCAACCTCAACAGTGTTAAAATCAACCTCTTTTGCGGCAAACATTCCTGCAACTTCTTCAAAAGTCAGCACAAAGTCGATATCACTTCGGATACTTCTGCGGCTTGCCTCAAGCTTTTTAGCGGCACACGGTCCGATAAACACAACCCTGCAATCGGGATAATGCTGTTTTGTAAGTCTGCCCGTGAGAACCATAGGAGTGAGTGCCATTGAAATGTACGGAGCGATGTCGGGGAAAGTTTTCTTCGCCATAACGCTCCATGCCGGACAACAGGAAGTCGCCATGAACGGCTGTTTTTCGGGAACTTCTTCCATAAAATCCTTTGCTTCTTCAACCGTACAAAGGTCGGCACCAACCGCAACCTCGACAACATCTGTAAAGCCGAGAGCCTTAAAAGCATTTCTGATTTTATTTGACGGAAGTCCCTTGAACTGACCTGCAATTGCGGGCGCAACTGCGGCATAAACAGGTGTGCCGCTGTTGATTGCCATAATAGTCTGGAAAATCTGGCTTTTGTCAACAATTGCGCTGAACGGACAGCTTACAAGGCACATTCCGCATGAAACGCACTTGTTATAGTCAATATCTGCTCTTCCGTGTTCATCGCTGTGAATAGCTTTCATACCGCATGCGGCGGCACACGGACGCTCCTGCTTTATGATTGCATTGTATGGACACGCCCCCTGACATTTTCCGCATTTGATGCACTTTTCATCGTCAATATGCGATTTTCCGTGTACAATCGAGATTGCTCCCTTCGGGCAAACCTCTGTACACGGGTGTTCAAGACAGCCCTGACATCCGTCTGTCACAACCACTCTTTTTTCGGCACACTTATGACAGGCGAATTTTATTATATTGATTAACGGCGGATCGTAAACCTTTTCGTCAATCATACTTTCTTCAACACCTGTTGAGATAGGCGCTTGTTTTGAAACGGGCAAAAGCGGAAGTCCCATTGCAAGGCGAAGTCTTTCGCCGACAATGGCTCTTTCGAGAAATATACTTTCACGGTATGTTGAAATTTCACCCGGGATAATTTCATACGGAAGATTTTCAAATTTTGAATAATCTCCGCCCTCGTATGCAAACCTTGCAACCTCGGTGAAAATTTGATTACGGATTTTTGTCTTTGACGAATACAGTCCTCTCAAGGCACTCATCCTTTCACTGTGTGTATTTTATTTTCAATTCAATCATTCACTAAATTCAAATCGCAGCAACGCTCTGCCTTGCTTGCAATCTTGTACATAGGAGCGTTAGCTCCTCGGAGGTTCAATGGAACACTGAATCTCTGAATTGCAACATTATGTTGCAATTCGTACTTAGATTATACACTACACTATCCTTGTTTTCAACAGATACAGGCTTATTTTGCAAAAATTTTGCGATATTATTTACATAATATCAAACTTTATCCCGAGCGATTTTGTCACATTTATTGACTTTAAGTGAATATTGTTATAAAATGGTGTCATACTATCAAAAATTACGAGGTACAAACCTATGAAATGTCCTAATTGCGGTTTTGAAACAAATGAAAAATATTGCCCGGCGTGCGGTGCTAATATGAATACAACAAAAACGAGTAAAGGTAAAACTCTTGCGATTATTGTTTTATCTGTAGCGGTAATCACACTTGTTTGCACAAATGTGATTACACTTGTAATATTTGCAAATAAAACCGAACTCGAAACGGTCAATACACAACCGACAACTGTTATTTCGGAAACAGTCGCAAACACACAAGCCACAACATCAACAAACAAAAGTGACGATAAAGATTATATTTTCGTCCCAGGAAAAAACAGCACAGTTAAAACAGGTTTTGGAAACATAAAACTTACAAATATTGAGTATGCCCCTGCAAATGAAGAATTTTCGGCAAATTATGTTTATACTCTTCAAAAAGTAACATTTGAATTTGAAAACACATCAGACTCGCCGAAACAACTCGGATATTGTAATGTAACAATTCCTAACGATTATCCTAACTTGTACCCACAAACTATGCAGGTTCAAAGAATAGAATATACAAACGAACTTAAAGTTTGCAAGTCAGGTGATAAAATGAGTGTTTCTATGGTGCTTGCCGTTCCAAAAAAGGAAAGTGAAGTCAGCTTTACACTAAAAATATATTCAAGCACAGAAAGCAAAGACTACGAAAACACTTTTGCAATTGAAAGAAAAGATTGAGGTAAATCCTATGAAATGTCCTAATTGTGGTTTTGAAACCGAGTCTGCGTTTTGTCAGATGTGCGGAACGAAAATTTCCGAAGCTTTACATACACAGAATAATGAAACAACCGAAACTGAGTACACCTCGCCTTTACCGCAGACAGGCTTTGAACAGGCGGAGGGCTTTGCACCGCAGATTCAAAATGAAATGCCCGAACTTGAAATAAATCAGCCACCCATTCCCTACATTCCGCCGGCAGAACAGCCGATTGATAAAAAGAAAGCTTTTAAAATCGTAAAAATTGTTGCCGCCTGTGTGATTGGTGCGGTCATTATTGCAGGCATTGCAATCAATGTAACTGCGGCGGTATCGGGCGAAAGCAAGTCGATTTTCGGCAACAGCTCCATTAGCGATTGGATAAATCACCCCGATATGTACGGCGGAGATTACAGTACTTATCAATAATTAAAATTTAAAAATCAAAGCGGTGGGAAAGGCATTGCATTTTTGCAGGCTGTCTTTCCTACCGCTTTTATGTTTTTATTAAACGCCCTTTTAATGCCAAATTAGCTCATACAGAAATTTTTTACACGGTCAGCAAATTTCTTTTCATCTGCGTTCAAGGCAGATTGTTTGCTTGCCTTTGGCATAAAAATGATTTCATAGCTTTTTACATAATGTATCGTACCAT